>NZ_CP137761.1:911000-1214666 GCF_033449965.1 Bacillus sp. T3 | reverse complement strand
TTTTTCATCATTAAATTTAAACAATGACTTCACCCCTCGATAAAAACTTTTACATTTATTGTTTGGATCAAATCAATCGAACTCTGATTAGCCTATTTTTTCAATATTCCTACAGTTATGTATATTGGATTGTAACACACTTTTGAAGCAGACAGGAAATGATAACACTTGAACGAATAAAGTTTTCATTTCAGGGAGGCTAACCCGAGTTCACAATAAGAAAAAAATATGTACTAATTAAGCTTAACCATAAAACAACTTCTTAAATCGGTGTGTTAAAAATCTTCCGAAAAAAATTTTGGAAATTCCTTACCCTCTTAAACTTACAGAATTTTTAGGAAAGGATTTCCCTTAGCTCTATTATAATATATGTATGTGTGTTTTGTATAAAACAAGGCACGATAAAATCGCGCCTTGTTTTTTTAAAGTACTAACAGTATAAAATTTAGATTACTTTTTGTAATTATTCAGCTTTTGTAGTGCTGTTTTCTACTAAGAATTCAACTGTTTTTCTGATTGAAAGGTCTGCTTTGATTCCTTCTGCTCCGCCAATTGCCTTCTTGATATCTTCAACAGACATTTTGTACATTTCAGCCATTTTTTCTAATTCTGCATTAACATCTTCATCAGTAGCTTGGATGTTTTCAGCTTTAGAGATAGCTTCTAAAGTAAGGTTTCCACGAACGCGTTGTGCTGCTTCTTCTTTCATTTGTTCACGAAGAGCTGCTTCGTCTTGACCTGAGAATTGGAAGTATAACTCAAGGTTCATCCCTTGCATTTGTAAGCGTTGTTCGAATTCTTGAAGCATACGACCTACTTCTGAATCGATCATTACTTCAGGTACCTCTACTTCAGCATTTGCAGTAGCTTTTTCAACTACTGAATTTTGAATGTGGTGCTCTTCTTGATGTTTTTTATCATGAGCTAAGCGATCTTTGATTTTCGCTTTTAATGCATCAAGTGTTTCAACTTCATCATCTGCATCCTTAGCAAATTCATCATCTAACTCAGGAACACTTTTCCCTTTAATTTCATGAACCTTTGTTTTGAATACAGCTGGTTTGCCAGCAAGATCAGCAGCATGGTATTCTTCTGGGAATGTAACTTCTACATCCTTTTCTTCGCCAGTAGCAAGACCAACTAATTGATCTTCAAATCCTGGAATGAATGAAGCTGAACCAAGTTCAAGTGTGTAGTTTTCAGCAGTACCACCTTCAAATGCTACTCCATCTACATAACCAGCAAAGTCGATAACTACTGTATCGCCAAGCTCAGCAGTACCCTCTTCTTTAACGACTAATTCAGCATGACGCTCTTGAAGCTTCTTGATTTCTGCATCAACTTCTTCGTCAGTTACATTTGTATCGAATGCTTCAATTTCTAAGCCTTTGTATTCGCCAAGTTTAACTTCTGGTTTAACTTGTACTTTAGCTGTGAAGATGAAGCTTTTTCCTTTTTCGATTTGCTCTACATCAATTTCAGGACGGTCGATTGGATCAATACCTGTCTCATCGATTGCATTTGAATAAGCTTCAGGAAGAAGATAATCAATTGCTTCTTGATATAATGATTCAATGCCAAAACGCTTTTCAAACATTTGGCGAGGCATTTTCCCTTTACGGAAGCCTGGTACGTTAACTTGTTTAACAACTTTTTTGAATGCAGCGTCTAAACCTTCGTTTACTTTTTCTGCATCTACTTCAACTGTAAGAACCACTTGGTTCCCTTCTAATTTTTCGAACTTTGCTGACATACTATTTTTTCCCTCCAACAATCTATTCTCATTTTCATTCTTAACGAAATGGTATGAATCTTTCATGACTAGCAATCAAAATCCATAAAATAAGTATTTTTGTGTTTTTCGCACAATACAACCACTATATTATAACATAGGTTCCTTTTGTTTCAACAGCCAAGCCTTATTTAGAAAGAAGAATTTTCTTCTATCCTACCAATTAACTCAACCGCATCCCTTACTGCGCTATCATTTGCGCCGTATAATTCTAAAACTTGGTCCATCTCTTTTTCCAATCCAAAATAAGCCGACGCAATAAAATAGAAAGCAGCAGACCAATCCGTTGCGCTTCCCGTTTCCGTTCGAAAGGGGTAAAGAAGAAAGAAATATCGTTCCATTAATTGTTTAATACTGTCCAAAAGAATCGGATCCTCATTTTCTAGCTCAGCTTCTACAATTCGAACACACGCTTGATAATCAGGGTGTGAATCAACTTCAAATAATTGATTAGGTGTTATTGCAACTTGTCTAGAAAACTTTTTTACTAAAACTTTTTTGTCGTAGTCCTGCTCTTTTAAAACCGTTAACAAAATCGTTTTAAAAAAAGGATCGCCTGCATCTGATTCAAGATAGTCTGCAAGCTCATCGATGTAGGCACGCACATTGGAGCTCGCTAATTGACCAGCAAGCTGGACTTGTTCTCCAGGGTCGATGATGGAGAACAAATCAAACTTTAGCTCAGTCTTTTGACGGTGATCGATAGTATCCAGGTTCCGGTTGTTCCTGAACGGAATTAGCCACCTTACGACTAAATTGAAGCATGTTCATAAAATGCTCTATCTTTTCAGGCGGTACCTCTTTTTCCTCTAATAACGCTTCGATTGTCATGACAATTTCAGCATACTCATGCTGCTGAACGAGAATCATTATGTACATATCCACTATTTTAAAATAGTCACCGATACCTGTTTGAAGTAATTTTTTTGCAAGCTTATTTGCTTCGTTATAGTTGCCTGCTTCAAAATAGGCAAGAACTAGTCCGATGAAAACATCCTCGTTATCAGGATTTAGCTGACTGGCTTCATTTAGTAACTCGATAGCGGCAGAAAAGTTTTTTTGTTTAAGTTGATCAAGCCCCTTTTCAACCAACCTTTTATCTAAATCTGGAAAGAGGATGATATTGCCGTTTTTTTTAAACCGTTCCCTCTTTTTCATGAAGGTACTCCCTTTTTTTAGTTTGAGGTTAGTTTAGCATGAGACTTTTGAAAATACAAAAAGCTTTGAACTAATCATGCTGATTTTCCATTCATCCTAAAAAAAGATTCACAGATAGAACTGTGAATCTTTTTTATAAATTAGCTTTGTCAAATATATCTGTTGATTTCCGCTCCAAGTGCTCCCTTTCCGCGGGGAGTTCGGGAGCCTCCTCGGTGCTATCGCACCTGTGGGGTCTCCCGTGACACCTGCTCCCGCAGGAGTCTCGCACCTTCCGCTTCAATCACTGATTGCTCAAAAATCAACAACGTTCTTTAACACAGCCTATAAATTAAGAATGTGCTGCTTCGTATTTGGCAATTGTTTCGTCAAGTTGCAGCGTAATTTCGATTTCATCCCATCCATTTAAGAGCATATGCTTCCAATAAGGGTGGATTTCAAATGATGCACTGAAACCTGCTTCATCCTTCACCACTTGCCCTTCTAGGTCAATGGTTAGGTTGTATGGCTGCTGCTTTGCTGCCTCTAGAAGGTATTTAATTTCTTCTGGAGTCAATTTAATTGGCAGCATCCCATTTTTCAAACAGTTTTGGTGAAAAATATCGGCAAAAGAGGTTGAAATAACAACCTGGAATCCATAATCTAATAACGCCCATGGTGCGTGCTCACGAGAAGATCCACAACCGAAATTCTCATTTGTAATTAAAATGGATGCACCTTGATTTTCCGGAAAATTCAATTCAAATTCTGGATTTGGTTCCCCATCTGCTTTGAAACGCCAATCGAAAAAGAGAAATTGTCCAAAACCTGTTTTTTCTATTCTTTTAAGAAATTGTTTAGGAATAATTTGGTCAGTATCCACGTTCACTCGGTCAAGAGCAACGGCTTTTCCTTTTAACTCTTTAAATCCGCTCACATTAGCGCCTCCTCTCAATTCGTTCAATCTATCTAATAAAAATCAAAGGTTCGACTAGAAGATTAATTAGCTACTTCTGAAGCATGAAGCTTTCTTACATCAGCAAAATGGCCATAAATAGCTGCTGTAGCTGCCATTGCCGGGCTTACTAAATGGGTACGTGCACCAGAACCTTGTCTTCCTTCAAAGTTACGATTTGAAGTTGAGGCACAATGTTCACCAGCCGGAACAACATCGGCATTCATGCTTAAGCACATACTGCAACCCGCATGTCTCCATTCAAAACCTGCATCTGTAAACACTTTATCTATGCCTTCTGCTTCAGCAGCTGCTTTGACCTGCTGTGATCCAGGAACAACAAGTGCTCGCACATTTGGATGTACCGTTTTTCCTTTAATCACTTCTGCTGCTGCACGTAGGTCTTCAATTCGAGAGTTCGTACAGGAGCCGATAAATACATGTTGGACGGCGATATCTTCAATTGATTGGCCTTCTTTAAGTCCCATATATTGAAGCGCACGCTCTACAGCCTTACGATCATTTTCTGTTTCACACTCTGATAACAAAGGAGTTCTTCCATCGATTGGTGCAGTCATAGAAGGATTTGTTCCCCAACTCACCATCGGAGCAATGTCATCACCATCAATTTCGATGACTAAGTCATATTCTGCATCAGCATCAGAAGCAAGCTCGCGCCATTTTTCTACTAATGCATCATATGCTTCTCCTGTTGGCACATATTTTCTCCCTTTTAAATAAGAGAACGTTGTTTCATCAGGACTAACAAGGCCTGCTCGAGCGCCACCTTCAATCGACATATTACAAATGGTCATACGCTCATCCATTGACATGCTACGGATTGCTTCACCGCAATATTCAATAACATATCCGGTACCAAAATTGATTCCGTATTTAGCAATAATATAAAGGATGACGTCTTTTGCTGTTACACCTTCTGCTAGACGACCTTTAATATCTAATTTCAATGTTTTTGGCTTTGTTTGCCAAAGAGTTTGTGTTGCTAATACATGCTCGACTTCACTTGTTCCAATACCAAATGCCAAGGCTCCGAAAGCACCGTGAGTAGATGTATGGCTATCACCACAAACAATCGTTTTTCCAGGTTGAGTTAGTCCTAACTCTGGACCAATTACATGGACGATACCTTGTTCTGGACTTTCTAAATCGGCTAATGTAATGCCGAATTCAGCGCAGTTACGCTCAAGTGTTGTAATTTGATTTAATGCAATTGTATCCTTTATATCAAAAGGATTATCAGTAGGAACGTTGTGATCCATTGTCGCAAACGTCTTATCTGGTCTTCTTACTTTCCGTTGTTTCAATCTTAATCCAGAAAATGCCTGTGGAGAGGTCACTTCATGAACAAGATGTAAGTCGATATATAATAAATCCGGTTTGCCTTCCTCTTGATGAACGATGTGGTTGGCCCAGATTTTTTCGATAATTGATTTACCCATGTACACTCTTTCCCCTTACTGTATTAGGCTTTATAATTTGTTTCTGTTGATTTCCGCTCCAGGCGCTCCAATCAACAGATTGCTCAATAGTCAACAATCGGCATTACAAAGCCTTATGAATAGCAGCTTTGGATTTTCAATAGAGCTTCTGTATCAAGAATAGAAGCTTTGATTTCATCGATCATTTCAGTGGTTGAAACCTTTTTGCTATCAGCCTGTGCAACATCAGCCGTACGGTAGCCTGAAGCAAGGACTTGATTTACTGCTGCTTCAATTGCATCTGCTTCTTCCGTTAATCCAAAGGATACACGGAGCATCATCGCTGCTGATAAAATGGCTCCAATTGGATTAGCAAGGTTTAAACCTTCAATATCAGGCGCAGTGCCGTGAATTGGCTCATATAAATATGGTCCATTTTCAGAAATACTTGCTGATGGCTGCATTCCAAGGGAACCAGTTATAACTGATGCTTCATCACTTAAAATATCACCAAACATATTTTCCGTTACAACAACGTCAAATTGTTTAGGATTTTTAATGAGCTGCATCGCGGCATTATCAACAAGCATGTGCTCAAGTGTTACTTCAGGGAATTCCTTGGCAACCTCTTCAGCTACTTCACGCCATAATCTACTAGATTCTAATACATTTGCTTTATCAACAGATGTAACCTTTTTCTTACGCGTACTCGCTAATTCAAAGGCAGTTCGAACCACTCGTTCGATTTCGCGGCGGGAGTAGTAAAGGGTATCAAGCGCACCTGGTTCGCCATTACGATTGGTCCGTTCTCTTGGCGTTCCAAAATAAATACCGCCTGTTAATTCACGCACCATTAGAATATCGATGTTCTCAATGATTTCTTTACGGAGCGGTGAAGAATCGGCTAGACTCTGGTAATAAATAGTTGGACGAAGATTTCCGAACAACTCTAATTCTTTACGAATTTTTAATAGGCCTTGCTCTGGGCGAAGCTCCACTGCGATTTTATCCCACTTTGGTCCACCGACTGCACCAAGTAATACAGCATCGCTTTGTTTACAAAGTTTAATTGTTTCATCTGGTAATGGTGTACCATCTGAATCGACTGCATTTCCACCAATTTTCCCAAAGGAAAAATGAAATTGATGATTGAAACGTTCTGCAACAGCCTGTAATACAGCGATTGCACCGTTTGTTACCTCTTTACCAATACCATCACCAGGTAAGACAGCAATACGTTTTTCCACGTAATCTCATCCCCTTTTTTAAATTTAGACTCTGTTAAATTTGTCTGTTGATTTCCGCTCCAGGTACTCCCTTTCCGCGGGGAGTTCGGGAGCCTCCTCGGCGCTTTAGCGCCTGTGGGGTCTCCCGCGACACCTACTCCCGCAGGAGTCTAGCACCTTCTGCTCCAATCAACAGATGCTCAAATAATCAAAAACGTTCTTTAACACAGCCTAAAAAATTTAAAGTAGAAGGCGCCAGCGACTTTATATTTCTTAAGTCATTTTGCGGCGCCTTTCTTTTTTTTATCGAGATCCCTCACTAAACACTTGGGACTGTTCTTCTAAATAAATGACTCTGTTAACGGCATTTAAATATGCCTTTGCAGATGCTTCAATAACATCCTGCGCAAGCCCACGGCCGCTTGATTCTTTTCCTGCATAGTTTAGGTTGACAAACACCTGGGCAAGAGCATCACGACCAGCACCTACAGATTGAATGCGATAATCAAGAAGGTGTACTTGTTCCTTCACGCACCGCTCCAACGTATTATATAGTGCTTCAACACTTCCTGCACCGCTAGCTGATTCTTCAATGATCTCATTATTACGGCCAGACAAAGTTACTGTCGCCGTATGTATTTGATCAGAAGTATTATGAATTTGCACAGATTTTAATTCGTAGAAACTTTCTTGATCTTTTGAAAGTCTTTCATCAAGAACAATCGCGACTAAATCATCATCTGTCATTTCTTTCTTGCGATCAGCTAACTCTTTGAAAATTGTAAACAAGTGAGCAATGTCTTCATCAGGAACATTTAGCCCAAGTTCTTGCAAACGGATTTTAAACGCATGTCTTCCAGAATGTTTTCCAAGCACTAATGAGTTAGATTTGACTCCCACTAATTCTGGAGAAATAATTTCATACGTCGATTTTTCTTTTAGCACACCATCTTGATGGATGCCTGACTCATGCGCAAACGCGTTGCGCCCAACCACTGCTTTATTTGCAGGGATCGGCATACCAGTCAGTTTACTGATTAATGTACTCGTACGGAAAATTTCATTTAGAACGATTCGAGATTCTGCTTTATAGAAATCTTTTCGAATGTACAGTGCCATAATCACTTCTTCAAGTGCAGCATTTCCTGCCCGTTCACCAATTCCATTAAAGGTACCCTCGACTTGAGTAGCGCCATTTTCCACAGCTGCTAAGGAATTGGCAACAGCCATTCCTAAATCATCGTGACAGTGCGTTGAAAGGCTTACCTTGTCAATCGATGGTACATGTTCTCTTAAGTATGCAAACATTTGGCCATACTCTTGAGGTGTACCATAGCCGACTGTATCAGGTAAATTAATTACTCTTGCTCCAGCTTGTATAACAGCTTCAACAATTTCAGCTAGGTATGGTAATTCAGTCCGGCTTGCATCTTCAGCAGACCATTGAATAATCGGGAACTTTTGAGCTGCGTATTTAACCGCAGCAACAGCAGTCTCTATTACCTGTTCTTTAGATTGTCTCAACTTATATTCCCGATGAATCGGGGAGGTTGCGATAAACGTATGCAACCTCGGTTCTGCTCCATCCTTTAAGGATTCCCAAGCAGCATCGATATCGTTAACGACGGAACGCGCTAAGCCAGTGACAGAACAACCTCTGATAGTTTGGGCAATTTTTTGTACGGATTGAAAATCACCCTTTGAAGCAGCGGGAAATCCAGCTTCAATAATATCTACGTTTACACGTTCAAGTTGTCTCGCTATTTCAAGCTTTTCTGTATGGTTTAAATTGACTCTGGCAGATTGCTCTCCATCTCTTAACGTTGTATCGAAGATTTTAATTTTTTGCACCTGGCAACCACTTCCTTGTTCTTTTGGTTAACGAATGGCATCATTTTTCTTAATTCTCTACCAACCACTTCAATTTGGTGTTCGTTTTCTTGTCTGTTGATTGAAGTGAATTCAGGACGACCAGCTTGGTTTTCTAAGATCCAGCCTTTAGCAAAGCGTCCTTCTTGGATATCTTTTAATACTTCTTTCATTTCAGCTTTAACAGCATCTGTTACGATACGACGGCCTGTTACGAAATCGCCCCATTGAGCTGTATCAGAGATTGAATAGCGCATGTTCGCTAATCCACCTTCGTACATTAAATCAACGATTAATTTTAATTCGTGTAAAGTTTCAAAATAAGCCAATTCTGGTTGGTAACCTGCTTCAACTAGAGTTTCGAAACCAGCTTTAACTAGTGCAGAAGTACCTCCACAAAGAACTGCTTGCTCTCCGAATAGATCTGTTTCAGTTTCTTCTCTAAATGTTGTTTCAAGCGCACCTGCTCTTAATGAACCAATTGCATGTGCATAAGCTAATGCTAATTCACGAGCTTCTCCTGTAACATCTTGGTAGATTGCAAATAATGCAGGAACTCCAGCGCCTTCAGTGTAAGTACGGCGAACTAAATGTCCTGGACCTTTAGGAGCTACTAGCAATACATCACTTTCTTTTGGTGCAACGATTTGATTAAAGTGGATGTTAAAGCCGTGAGCAAACATTAACGCTTGGTTTGTTAAATTAGGTTTAATTTCTTCATTATATACTTTTGGTTGAAGCTCATCCGGAAGAAGGATCATTACTACATCTGCTTTTGCAGTTGCGTCGCCAACCGATAATACTTCAAAACCATCTTCAACTGCCTTGTTCCAAGAACCGCCTTTTCTTAAACCGATTACTACGCTAACTCCGCTTTCTCTCATATTTTGAGCGTGAGCATGACCTTGTGAACCATATCCGATAACTGCTACAGTTTTTCCTTGTAAATATGCTGGGTTTGCATCTCCGTTATAATACATTTTTGCCATTGTAATCTTCTCCTTTTAATCTCGTATAGTTTTGTGGTTATAAAATAGAAATATTTTTTTGATTATTAGAAGGACGCTGTGTTCCACGAGGGAATGCAGTCGCACCAGTTCTCGCTAATTCTTTGATGCCATATGGTCTGATTAATTCTATGAAAGCTTCAATTTTGTCAGGTTCACCTGTAAGTTGAATGACCAAACTGTCTTTACTTACATCGATTACTGATGCACGGAATGGTTCGATTAACGAATAAATCTCTCCACGTGTGCTTGGGCTAGACACAACTTTTATTAAAGCAAGCTCTCTTGCTACAATTGACTGTTCAGAAATATCCGTTACTTTAATAACATCAATTTGCTTATTTAATTGTTTCGTAATTTGTTCAATTACACCGTCATTATCAACATTTACTACACAGGTAATTCTTGAGATATCCTCTTGCTCTGAATGACCAACCGTAATGCTCTCGATGTTATAATTACGCTTTGAAAACAAATTTGTAATACGGTTCAGAACGCCAGGTCGGTTTAAGACTGTTAGTGTGATTATTCGCTTCATTCTTTAACACCTACCATTTCATGAAGTCCCTTTCCAGGTGCAATCATCGGATAAACTTTTTCAGTCGGTGAAATTCTGAAATCTAATAGAACTGGCTCCGGACTATTGATTACCTCTGTCAAGATGCGCTCGGCTTCCTCTTCAGTTGTAATCGTATAGCCTTTAATACCATATGCTTCTGCTAACTTAACAAATTGCGGTTGTGCTGGTATTTGGCTGTATGAGTATCTTTCTTCATAAAATAACTCTTGCCATTGTTTAACCATTCCTAGTGATTGGTTATTCAAGATAATGATTTTTATTGGTAATTTTTGTTCTGAAATAACCATTAATTCTTGAGTACACATTTGGAAGCCGCCGTCTCCAGAAATGGACAATACCGTTGCATCCCGATCAGCCAGCTGCGCACCAACACTTGCAGGAAGACCAAAGCCCATTGTTCCTAAACCACCTGATGTAACCCATCGATCCGCTTTATTAAATTTGTAATATTGTGCAGCCCACATTTGATGCTGTCCAACATCCGTTACAACGATTGCATCGCCTTTTGTTTTTTCATAAAGCATTTCGATAATTCTTTGTGGTTTAAGCTCTTTGTCCCCATCATAATGATATGGGTGCTTTTCTTTCCAAGTGTTTAACGTTGCCATCCAATCTTCATGAACAGGTGGTTTGCCATTTTGTTCAATTAATTGCTTTAAGGCTGCCTTTGCATCTGCTACGATTGGAATTTCAGTCGGAACATTCTTTCCAATTTCAGCAGGGTCAATATCAATATGAGCAACCGCTGCTTTCGGAGCGAAATGCTGAAGGTTTCCAGTTAGTCGGTCATCAAACCTTGCACCGATATTAATGAGTAAATCCGCTTCGTATAAAGCCATATTGGCTGTATAGCATCCGTGCATTCCACCCATCCCTAAAAATAATGGATGATCTGCCGGGAAACCACCTAGCCCAAGTAATGTGTGAACAACTGGGATTTGCTGTTGTTCAGCATACTGTTTTAATAATTCAGAAGCTTTAGCATGCAGAATGCCCGCACCTGCTAAAATGACTGGACGCTTTGCTTGGCTAACTGCATCAACTAATTTACGAGTTTGCATGTAATTTGGTTGAAGATTTGGTTGGTAGCCTGGAAGATTAACTTCCACTTCTTCTGGAACAGTCTCAACAATCGTAGCCGCAATGTCCTTCGGTACATCGATTATGACTGGTCCTGGACGACCACTTGATGCAATATAGAAGGCTTCCTTAATGATTCTCGGAATATCCTCAATATTTCGAATTTGATAATTATACTTCGTTATCGGTGTAGTAATCCCAAGAATGTCCGCTTCTTGAAAAGCGTCTGTTCCGATTACACTAGTTGCAACCTGACCGGTAAAAACCACGAGCGGCAAGGAATCCAAAAAGGCGTCTGCTAGGCCGGTTACAATATTTGTAGCTCCTGGACCTGAGGTAGCAATTACGACACCTGGTTTGCCAGTAATACGCGCATAACCTTCGGCTGCGTGAATTCCACCTTGTTCATGTCTAGGTAAAATATGAAGGATATTTGCATCATAAAGCTTGTCGTAAATCGGAAGAACTGCACCGCCTGGATACCCAAAAATAACTTCAACATTTTCTTTTTTCAACGCTTCTAGTAACAAATCAGCACCAGTTAGCGTTTTTTTGATTGCCTTTGATTCTGTAAAGGCTGCTCCTTGCAACATCGTGAGTTGACCCCCTCTTTTCAAATCCTTTTTTTCAAAATAAAAAGCCTTCCCATCCCTCAACTCGCCTAAATATTATAGGCAAAGGGATGAAAAGGCTTTGAAAACCTGTTCCACGGTACCACCCTTGTTCACGCATGTTTCATTCGCGTGCTCTTATGAACTAATCTGTTCCTTTTTAGTAACGAGTGTGTGTAACACCCGATCACCCCTACTTGTAAATTCTTTCAGGCTGATACTCAGAGGTGAGTTCATTCTATGAAGGATTACCGGTTCTCAGCTATTCCGGCTCTCTGTACATCCCTAATCACAAAATTACTTATCCTCATCATCGTGTTCGTATATTCAATTAATAATTAGTTTACTCTAAATGTATAAATTAATGAAAATTTCAGAAAACAATATCTTTGAAATTTCATCAAATTTCGCCATTAATTTTTCTAGATTTGAAATATTTTGTTTATATATTTGAGCATAATGTTACCGTCATTTTTAACCTTAGTCAACTACATTTTTATTAATTTTTAGAACTTTTTAATATGTTCAGAATAGTGAATCCGCTTACATTGTTGATATATTCACATTCTTTCAAATTATAAAAAGTTTGATTTTTTTTAATTTTGTTTTTTTAGTTACAGTTCTAAAGTGCTATATATCACCGTTTTTGCCAATTGCTAGCAATAGGAAAAGAATTTATTTACCGTTTTTTTCAGACTTTTTGTTGGTTGGATGAAGGATGGGATCTCATTGAATTTGATTTTGAGACGGAAGCTTCTTTACTTTAATTTAATCTATAAATGTAACCAGAAAGTTTAAAGTATAGAGTATTTAATAGGGGTATTTATTATAATAGAAGAAACTCGGTACTGTATGTCAGAATTCCTAACATCATACGATAGATATATTTAATCCTTTTTACAAAAAAAACGTCATGTCTTAATGACATGACGTTTTCCTTTAGCGTCCCAGGAGAGATTCGAACTCCCGACCGACGGCTTAGAAGGCCGTTGCTCTATCCAGCTGAGCTACTGGGACATCTTATTAACTTCTCGCTACAAAACTACTTCGTAACGAGGACATTTTTAATTATATTAGTTCAACATATATATGTCAACACAATTATTATTTTTTTTTGAGGAAAGAGGAAAGAATCAATCCTTCCTCTTTATTATAAAAAAATTATGCATCGTTGGAAAGAATAAAACTTCGTCTAAGCTCTTCAAGTTCTCCATCATTAAGATCGTAAACTGTTACATCAGCCTTATTATCTATTAGTTCCAATATGCAATAGGTCCGTTCCTTACGCCCGCGAGGCAGCCTAATACTACCAGGATTGATAAAGAGTGTATGATCAATCTGCTCCATGCCAAGATAGTGTGAGTGGCCAAAGCAAACAATATTCGCCCCTAACTCCTGAGCACGGTAATTTAGATTCATTATCGTTGATTTAACCGCAAAAAGATGTCCATGAGTGATGAATATTTTATGCCCTCCAACGTTAACTTCTGCTTCCTCTGGAAATTTATCTTCATAATCACAATTTCCTCTTACCGTAATAAACCGTTCCATTTCAGGCTGATCAGCTTCAAGCTCAGAATCACCACAATGAATCATCAAGTCAACTTCAGCCTGATGCCTTTTTTTAATCGAATCAAGCTCGTCTATCCAACGATGGCTGTCGCTTACAATCAAAATTTTGGTCATCGTTTCTCTTCCTTTTCAAAAAGAGTATTAAATTGCTCATTTAGCTTGTTCAGTGCTTTGCCACGATGACTTATACGATTTTTTTCCGCACTCGATAGCTCGGCCATGGAACGATTTTCATCGAGTGAAAAGAAAATTGGATCATAACCGAAACCATTTGTACCTTTTCGCTCGTGTAAAATGACACCCTCACAAGTTCCGTGGACTGTGGCCGTTTGTCTGCCAGGGACTGCAATCGCCAGTGCACAATAGAACCTAGCTGTTCTCGCGTTATCAGGTACACCTGTAAGTTCTTCTAACACCTTATCAATATTTGCTTCGTCATTTTTGGCAACACCTGCATAGCGAGCAGAAAACACCCTGGCTTTCCATCCAGCGCATCCACTTCAAGTCCAGAATCATCAGCGATGGCCATTTTTCCTAAAGTTTGAGAAATTTGTTCTGCTTTAATTTTTGCATTTTCTTCGAAGGTAGTCCCAGTTTCCTCCACATCCTCTAGTTCAGGAAAATCAAGTAGAGTTAACACTTTGTATCCTCTTGGTTCAAACATTTGCTGAAATTCCTTTGCTTTCCCGGCATTCTTTGTTGCAATTATGATTTCCTTCATATTTATCCCCCCTGTAAAACGCAGTTATCACTTTGCACGATTGAAAAATAACTTACTGACCAATATTCGCGGCAATGCTACCTCCAACTGCTTCTTGTTGAATGGTAAACAATTCGTTTAAACCTGTTTGCGCTGCAGCTAATAGTTCCTGTAACTGACTATAGGTAAAAGTCGATTCCTCGCCGGTTCCTTGTAATTCTACAAACTCACCCTTACCAGGTCATGACCACATTCATATCAACAGCGGCTTGTGAGTCTTCTATGTAATTTAAATCAAGAATAACATTTCCCTCTGGTAAGACACCAACACTAGTAGCTGCTAAATAGTCGATAATTGGCAGTTTCGCAAGTTTCTTTTCTTGTAAGAGCTTATTTACTGCTATTGACATTGCAACAAATGCTCCCGTTATCGATGCTGTTCGTGTCCCACCATCTGCTTGGATCACGTCACAGTCAATCCAAATCGTTCTTTCTCCTAATGCTTCCAAATCGACAACAGCACGTAACGCGCGACCAATTAAGCGTTGGATTTCCATTGTTCTGCCTGTTACCTTCCCTTTTGAGGATTCGCGGATATTGCGTTGTTCTGTCGCTCTAGGTAGCATCGAATATTCTGCTGTAATCCATCCCTTACCCGTATTTCTCATAAAAGGAGGAACACGCTCCTCTATGCTAGCGTTACATATTACCTTTGTATCTCCAACTGATATTAATACTGAACCTTCTGGGTGCTTTAAATAATTTGGTTCTATCGTAACAGATCTAAGCTGTGTATTCTCACGTCCATCAACACGCATTTTTTATCCTCCTCAAAATTAACAATATTCATTAACATAGCTTGCCATTAAATAAAGAAGAGTTGGCAAAAAGATGCCAACCCCTTTAATGTCCCAATATATAGTATATCAAATATCTATTTTTAAAAACTACCTGTATTGACATTTTCAGGTCGTGTTACGGGTTCTGAAAGTTTTTCTCCCTTTTCTGTTACAAGCTCCGCTTTTCCTTTAACCTTCACCGCAACGCTTTCAATCCCTTTTTGCTCAGTTAAAGTTAACACTAAGGCATTTAATAAATGATCAGAAATTATTTTTTCTTTAAAACTTCCGAAAATGGCTTCATTAAAGTTTAAGGTAACTTTACCATTTTCAATCTTAGGATCATCTAATAATGCGACTCCTGCATCAAACTCTGATAGTAAGTTTGTTGTATAGCTAGGACCCTTTACTAATTCTTCAATCGCAGCTTTAATATTATCCTTTTCTTTATTATCAACCCGTCGAGTGACTGGTACATAATAATAGTCTCCAGCTTCTCCACCAACGAAATAGACTGTTACTGCCTTTGTATTGGCAAGATCCACTACATCTTTCGCATCGATATTAATCCCAGTGGCACGATTTTGTTTATCACTTATCGGCGTACCATTTACAGGCATTTCGTTTAATTGTTTGCCATTCATTTGTATTTTAACTGAGTTAACTGAGTCAAATTGCGTAAGTGTCCAAGTAATCGCTTGAAGAATTTTCAACTCCTGATCTTTTTTATAATTTGCAAATTCCTTCGAGAAGTCGACGACTGCCACTCCGTCTTTAATATCTACTGATACTTGTGTATCCGCCGGGATCACTGCTTGAAAACCATTCGGAAGCATTTCCGAAACAGGACCATTGATGACGAGGTGTTCAATGGCTTGCTTGGCAATTCCAGCCGTTTTCGGAAGCGCAATCGTTTGCGGAACGACATAGCCTTCTTTATCGAGCAAATATAGTTCTGTCATTACAGTCGTATTTGCTTCTTCCTTTTCTTTTGCCGACTGTTTTTTCGTCGATTCTGTCACTTTAGTTGTTTCTTTTGTATCAATCGTTCCCTTATCTTCATATGTTACTTCTTGAGGAGGATCCATTTGCTTTTTTTCCTCTCCACCCAGCAATCCGCAGCCCGTTAGAAGCATTGACAAAATGAAGACAGCAGAAATAAAACATGTACTTTTATTTAAAGACATTATAATACCTCCTAAGACAGTTTGTACTACATATATACGAGCCTTTTTCAATTTTAGACCGTCTTAGTGAAAGATTTTTGGACAAAACAAATAAAGGATTTCAAACTGTCTACAAAAAAATGTGAGAAATAACGTTATTGATTTTTGGACAATCTGTTGATTGGAGCGGAAGGTGCGAGACTCCTGCGGGAGAAGGTGTCGCGGAAAGGGAACACCTGGAGCGGAAATCAACAGACTATTTTTACAATAAAAAAACGGCTTGAATCTAATATGATTCAAACCGTTTTCCTAATTTAATTGTTTCTACTACTTCTATTGGTCGCTCCAGCCACTCTGAAGCTATTTTTGCAAAAATTGTACTTGAACCTGTAGTGTAAAACTCATGCTTTGGCTCAACTTCACTTTCATTAAGGATTCCTTTATAGGACAGGATTGTACTAACTTCACGGGCAGTTTCTTCACCAGAACTGATAACACTAACCCCTTTCCCCATTACATTTTTAATAACAGGATCAAGAAGTGGATAATGAGTGCAACCTAAAATTAATGTATCAATTTCGCTTTTACGCAATGGTTGCAGGGTTTCTGCAACCATTTTCTTTGCAACCGAGCCCGAGTATTCACCACTTTCTACCAGCGGTACAAACTTAGGGCAAGCGAGGCTCTTTACTTGAATTTGCTTATTTAATGATTTTAATGCTTTATCATATGCTTTGCTTTTAACCGTTCCTTCTGTCCCAATAATCCCGATTTTATGATTATGAGTGTGCTTGAGCGCGGCTCTAGATCCCGGGTAGATAACACCAATTACAGGAATCGGCAGCTTATTGCTTATTTCCTCTAAGACGACTGCTGTTGCCGTGTTGCAGGCGATCACGAGCATTTTTATGTCTTTTCGCAATAAAAAATGGGTCATTTGCCAAGTGAACAGTCGCACTTCTTCACTAGGCCGTGGCCCATAAGGACAACGAGCAGTGTCGCCCAAATAAACAATATTTTCATTTGGAAGCTGTCTCATTACTTCTTTTGCAACGGTTAACCCGCCGACTCCTGAATCAATAATACCAATTGGTGTATTCAAAACTTATCGCCTCATTCTTCTCGCATACCTTGGTGCAATTTTATTAAATTTGTACGTAAGCTACAAATTTCTTCGGTTGTAAAATTTCTTAAAACTTCTTTTAAATAGTCTTGTCTCTTTATAATTACTTCTTCAATTATTCGCAAACCTTCTTTTAATAAGTGGATGCGTACTACTCGACGATCGGCAGGATCTTTCTCACGCAAAACCAAATTATTTTTTTCCATTCGATCAACCAGATCCGTCGTTGTACTGCAGGCTAAAAACATTTTCGATGAAAGCTCACCGATAGTCATATCTCCATCTTCAAACAACCATTGCAATGCAACGAATTGCGGTGGAGTAATTGTATAGTTGTTAAGGATTTCTCGTCCCTTTTGTTTAATGATTCCTGATATGTATCGTAAATCCTTTTCAACGTCAGCCACATTGTTCATTTGAACTTTATCATCAAATCCCATAATCCCATCTCCCATATAAACTTGACGACTCCGACGTTTCTCTTATTTTCTATCTTTTGAATAAAAATTTCAAGCAACAATAATAGCCAATAAACGGTGATAACCATACCCTATCAAAAATATGTTAACCGGCCTCCCTGTAAAGGTAAGCCGGTCTTCATTAAAGCTCTAGCTCTCCCATACGAAGGAGCTCTACAACAGCTTGTGAACGCCCCTTAACACCAAGCTTTTGCATGGCATTCGAAATATGATTTCGAACTGTTTTTTCGCTTATAAATAATTCACTAGCGATCTCTTTTGTGGTTTTGTCTTGGACTAACAGTTCGAACACTTCTCTTTCACGTTTGGTAAGTAATGGCTTGTGAGTATATTCATTCTCCTTCAAGTACTGTAACCCTCCTTGCCTTCGCCAGCTATGAACCGCGGGGTGGGTATATATTTAGTCACGATATCATATGTAAGAAAAAGTTATCGAGTGACTAATTTTCCTTGAAAGAGAGCGCTTTTTGTGATTTATTTGCAAAAAATAGGCTTACCTTTTTTTATTTAATTGACAAAGAGCAGCATTTCTTCTAGTTCTATTTTATCAGTTTATTAAAAGCCAGGCTATTTTTGTTTAATCGAGCCTTTTTCTACCCGTCTTACAAACTTATAACCTATAAAAAACCCTTTTCCGTTACGGAAAAGGGCAGCATCATTTATTAAACTTGATCGCTTCCGAAGAAATTACGGAATGATTGAATCGTTGTATCACGATTCAAAGAAGCGATTGAAGTTGTCAATGGAATGCCTTTTGGACAGGATTGAACGCAGTTTTGTGAGTTACCACAATTTGTTAATCCACCTTCGTCCATAATAGCAGCTAGACGTTCACCACGGTTCATTGCCCCTGTTGGATGAGCGTTAAATAAACGAACTTGTGACAATGGTTGAGGTCCAATAAAAGCAGATTTACTGTTTACATTTGGACAAGCTTCCAAACATACTCCACAAGTCATACATTTTGATAATTCATATGCCCATTGACGTTTCACTTCTGGCATACGAGGTCCAGGACCTAAATCATATGTTCCATCGATTGGAATCCATGCTTTTACCTTTTTCAAGGAATCAAACATCCGGCTTCTGTCAACCTGTAGGTCACGAACAACCGGGAATGTGCGCATTGGCTCGAGTCTTACTGGCTGTTCTAATTGATCAATTAGAGCAGTACAAGACTGGCGTGGTTTACCATTGACCACCATCGAGCAAGCACCACAAACTTCCTCCAAACAGTTCATATCCCATGCAATAGGAGTTGTTTTTTCTCCTTTAACATTGACCGGATTACGACGAATTTCCATTAAAGAGGAAATTACATTCATATTCGGACGATATGGAATTTCAAATTCTTCCGTATAAGGGGAAGAATTTGGGCCATCTTGTCGAGTGATAACAAAACGAACTGTTTTTTGTTCAGCCATGTTTAATTACTCCCCTTTCTTCTTAGAATAGTCACGCTTACGTGGTTTAATTAATGAAACATCAACATCTTGATAACTAATTTCTGGCGCAGAATTTGAATCTACAAACTTCGCCATCGTTGTTTTTAAGAAATTCTCATCATCACGGTCAGGGAATTCCGGTTTATAGTGAGCACCACGGCTCTCATTGCGGTTAAGTGCACCTAAAGTGATAACACGAGCTAACTGAAGCATGTGCTCCAATTGACGTGTAAACGCAGCACCTTGGTTGCTCCATTTTGCCGTATCGTTGATATTAATATTTTTATAACGTTCAAGAAGCTCTTGAATTTTATCATCAGTTTGTTGTAATTTATCATTAAAACGAACAACTGTTACATTGTCAGTCATCCATTCACCAAGCTCTTTATGAAGAACATAGGCATTCTCAGTTCCATTTAAAGACATAACGTTATTCCATTTTGCTTCTTCTTGTTGTACATAACGATCAAATACTGTAGAAGAGATAGAATCAACGCTCTTGCTTAATCCATCGATATATTTCAATGCATTAGGACCTGCTACCATACCACCGTAGATAGCTGATAACAATGAGTTTGCACCTAAGCGGTTACCACCGTGCTGTGAATAATCACATTCACCAGCTGCGAATAATCCTGGAACATTCGTCATTTGATCGAAATCAACCCATAATCCACCCATTGAATAGTGAACTGCAGGGAAGATTTTCATTGGTAATTTACGAGGATCTTCACCTGTGAACTTTTCGTAAATTTCAATGATACCACCAAGCTTAACGTCAAGCTCATGAGGATCTTTGTGAGAAAGGTCAAGGTAGACCATGTTCTCGCCATTGACTCCTAGTTTTTGGTTTACGCACACATCGAAAATTTCACGAGTCGCAATGTCCCGTGGAACTAGGTTCCCGTATGCAGGATATTTTTCTTCTAAGAAATACCACGGCTTACCATCTTTGTATGTCCATACACGACCGCCTTCACCACGAGCAGATTCACTCATAAGACGAAGCTTGTCATCCCCTGGAATCGCAGTTGGGTGAATTTGGATGAACTCACCGTTTGAATAATAAACACCTTGTTGGTAAACAATTGAAGCAGCTGATCCTGTGTTGATAACAGAGTTTGTTGATTTTCCAAAAATAATCCCAGGACCACCAGTTGCTAAAATAACAGCATCTGCAGCAAATGTTCTAATTTCCATAGATGCTAAATTTTGTCCAGTAATCCCACGGCAAATTCCTTCGTCATCAATGACTGCTCCAAGGAATTCCCAGCCTTCATATTTTGTTACTAGGCCATCAACCTCAAATCTTCTAACTTGCTCATCTAATGCATATAATAACTGTTGTCCAGTTGTTGCTCCTGCAAAAGCCGTACGGTGATGCTGTGTTCCACCGAAACGACGGAAATCTAGCAATCCTTCTGGCGTACGGTTAAACATAACACCCATACGATCTAGCATATTGATGATTCCTGGTGCTGCATCACACATCGCCTTAACTGGCGGTTGGTTTGCAAGGAAGTCTCCACCATATACGGTGTCATCAAAATGCTCCCATGGAGAGTCGCCTTCTCCTTTTGTATTAACAGCTCCGTTAATACCACCTTGGGCACAAACAGAGTGAGATCTCTTAACTGGAACCAATGAGAATAATTCAACTGGCGTTCCATGTTCAGCAATCTTTATTGTAGCCATTAAGCCGGCTAAACCACCACCGACTACAATTACTTTTCCTTTACTCATCGTGGTTCACTCCCTTAACTCCTAGTGTCTTTTTCCATATTGGTCTACTAAACTATGATTCGTCTAAGCTATTAAACAAATGCTAATAATGCACGTACACCAACGATGGATAAGGCAACAAAAATTCCAAGCGTTACATATGTAGAGATTTGTTGAGAACGCGGAGAAACTGTGATGCCCCAGCTAACGCCGAATGCCCATAAGCCATTTGCAAAGTGGAAAATTGCAGAAATGACACCAACAATGTAGAATGCTAACATGAATGGATTAGATAAAATATTAGCCATCATGTCGAAATTAACATCTGCGCCCATTGCTGCAGCAATTCGGGTCTCCCAAACATGCCATGCTAGGAAAATAAGGGTGATAACCCCAGATACCCGTTGAAGGGCAAACATCCAGTTTCGGAAGAAACCAAATCTACCCACGTTGTTTTGCGCTGTGAATGCAATATAAAGCCCGTAGATTGCATGAAATAATAATGGCAAGAAAATAACAAACGTTTCAAGCACCATTTTAAATGGTAAATTTTCCATAAAATGTGAAGCGTCGTTAAAAGCCTCTACCCCTTTGGTCGCAAAATGGTTCACGACTAAATGCTGCGTAAGGAACAGTCCAACTGGAATGACCCCCAGCAATGAATGCAATCTTCGATAAAAAAATTCTCGATTCTCTGCCATAAGCTTACCCCCCCTAATGATATATAATGGCGTTACGAGTGCTCTGCATCGTTTTCAAAAGAGTCAAAATCATCAATTTTAAGAACGATTCAGCAATTTCTAACAATTTTGTAACAAATATATTTTACCCCTGTCTTTTGAACGCGTCAAGAAAACGTATTCAACATTTTGTTGAAATTTAACTTTTTTTAGAATAATTTGTTTTTCAGAAATTTCAGATAAATAACAGAAGAATGTCTGATTCTGCCACATCCTCTCTTAATTCCTTTATTTAAGATCGGTGCTTTCTACAAATTTTGTATAGCATATGTAGAATGAAGTTAGATTTTGAATTCTGGGATTGGATGAAAATCTCATGACTGTTTGGACTAAAAATGTATATAATAGACCTAGAGAAAGAGGGGAGAGCATTGACTGAACTTACATTACAAGAAAAATTGATTCAAAAGGAAGAGCATTCAGTCCCGGTATTCGGCTACAATTTAATTCGGGAGGATTTATTGAAGGATTTACTTGGAAAGGATACACCAGAACATCTTTATTGGGCTGGAAAAAGACTGGCACGGAAATATCCTCTTCACACAGTCGATGAGATTCTTGCATTTTTTCATAAAGCTGGCTGGGGAAATCTATCAATAAAATCTCAATCAAAACAGGAAATGTTATTTGAACTTGAAAGTGAGATTATTACTGATCGGCTAAAATCATTTCCTGATTGTACCTTTCATCTTGAATCTGGTTTTTTAGCTCAGCAAACTGAATATCAAAAAGGGGTCTTGTCAGAGGCATTTGAGCATCCGCGAAAAAAGGGATCAAAGGTCCAATTCACTGTAAAATGGGATTTAAAAGATATAATTGAAAAAGAATAAATATAATCAGGCTGACTCAAATTGTGAGTCAGCCTCCATTCATGCTTAAAATAAATAACCTTTTAAAATCAATTGGCTTGAAGTTTCTCTAACAGCTCTTTCGCAACGGCTTCAGGAATTCCAAGTGCAACAATCTCCTCTACACTTGCCTCCTTCATTTTTTTTACAGAACCAAAGCCCTTTAACAAAAGCTTTTTCCGTTTTTCGCCGATACCAGGAATATCATCAAGTAGTGATTGGAACGCATTTTTCCCACGCAGCTGGCGATGAAAGGTAATCGCAAATCGATGAACTTCATCTTGAATCCTTTGCAGCAAGTAAAATTCCTGACTATTCCGTTCAAGTGGGACGATTTGTAGCGGATTTCCGTAAAGAAGCTGAGATGTCCGATGTTTATCATCCTTTACTAAACCGCTAATCGGTATATCTAAACCTAACTCATTTTCGAGCACATCTCTTACTGCCTCAACATGCCCCTTACCGCCATCGATCATAATCAAATCCGGAAGGGGGAGATTTTCTTTTAATACCCTAGAATACCTTCTTCTCGTTACCTCACGCATTGACTCATAGTCATCTGGACCTGTAACTGATTTGATTTTATATTTCCAGGTACTCATTTTTCCTTGCCTTCCCATCGATAAACACAACGAGAGCAGATACAGGGTCAGTTCCTTGGATATTGGAGTTATCAAATGCCTCAATTCGATGCGGTGTATAGATTCCCAAACTCTCACCAAGATTTTCAACCGCTTTAATCGTCCTTTGTTCATCTCGTTCGATTAAGGCAAACTTCTCTTTTAAAGCGATGGATGCGTTTTTTTCTGCCAACTTTACCAGTTCTTTTTTCGAACCTCGCTTAGGTACCAATACTTTCACATTCAGAACTTGTTCGGCGATATTTGTATCGATACTCTCCTGGAACAAGGATTTCCTTTGGTTTAAAGTGATTGGCTTTACTGTAAAATTGACCGAGAAACGTTAATATTTCTTCTTCCAGGTTCATCATAGATTGGGAACATCGAAACATCCCGCTCAATTAACTTTCCTTGACGTATAAAGAAAACTTGGACACACATCCACCCTTTATCGACCCGATAGCCGAACACATCGCGATCAGTAAAATCGGTCATGGTCATTTTTTGCTTTTCCATAATGGTTTCAATATGAATAATTTTATCCCTATATTCCTTTGCCCGTTCAAAATCAAGTTGCTCAGCTGCTTCTGTCATTTTCACTGTCAGTTCGTCCTTTATGTCCTTATATCCACCATTTAAAAAACGCGTAATTTCATCGGTTAGTGTTTTGTATTCCGCTTCACTAACTTCCTTAATACATGGGGCTAAGCATTGTTCCATATGATAATAAAGGCAAACACGGTCAGGAAGAGTCGAACATTTTCGGAGCGGATAGATTCGATCAAGCAATTTCTTTGTTTCATTCGCTGCTTGAACGTTTGGATAGGGTCCAAAGTATTTCCCTTTATCCTTCTTGACTTTGCGCGTTGTAATTAAGCGCGGATGTCGTTCGGACGTTAGCTTAATAAAAGGATAGGTTTTATCATCCTTAAGCATCACATTGTATTTAGGATCATATTTTTTAATTAAATTAATTTCTAAAAGAAGTGCTTCAATATTGGACGAAGTGACTATATATTCAAAATCCTCGATTTCATTTACAAGCCGTAGAGTTTTTCCGTCGTGTGAACCTGTAAAATAAGAGCGGACCCGATTTTTTAGTATTTTTGCTTTTCCAACATAGATCACTGTACCTTGTCTGTCCTTCATCAGATAGCAACCTGGATGATCTGGCAGAAGGGTGAGCTTATTTTTTATGGTTTCGTTCATTTATTTCACCCCAAGCTGTTTTTCTCACTGATATCATGTTACCTTATTTAAATGATGATGCAAAACCATTTTTCATTCAAAATAGGAGCAAAGAAATGGAAAAAGGTAAGCTGTGTTAAATTCGTCTGTTGATTTCCGCTCCAGGTGCTCACTTTCCAATCAACAGAGTGCTCAAAATCAACACCGTTCTTTAGCACAAACAAAGGAAAAAGCTAATCCTTGACCCGATTTCATGGGCAAAAGATTAGCTTTTAAACACACCATTTGGTGTTGGGAATTAAATGTGTTTTTCAAGTACACCTGCAAGAGCTTCTTTAGGTGAGAAACCTACTACTTTATCAACCACTTCACCGTTTTTAAGAACGAGTAAAGTTGGAATACTCATGATTCCGAATTGACCAGCAGTTTCTGGGTTTTCATCTACATCGACTTTAACGATTTTTACTTTTTCGCCTAATTCGCTATCAAGCTCTTCAAGTACAGGAGCAATCATTTTACAAGGGCCGCACCAAGGTGCCCAAAAGTCAACCAGCACAGTGCCGGATCCAGTTTCGTTTTTGAAAGTTTCATCTGTTGCGTGTGTTATTGCCATTCTAAATCCTCCTATAATTAAACTTAAATCTTATCGTCAGTATAACACCCTTTGTTTTATCTTGCTAATGATATGTTTCGTACGTACTTTGCCCAGAATCTCCATTAAAAATACTTATACTTTCAGGACAAAATCCATCCTTTTATATAAGAAAAAACGGACGGAGGTTCCGCCCGTTTCATTATTTTATTGAAGGACCTTAAGCTTTTTAAATTCTTCAGTCAACAGCGGAACGACATCGAATAAATCACCGACAATCCCGTAATCTGCTACTTTAAAGATGTTGGCTTCAGGATCTTTATTGATTGCAACAATAACTTTAGAGTTTGACATACCAGCTAAATGCTGAATTGCTCCTGAAATACCGCAAGCAATATAAAGGTCTGGAGTAACAACCTTACCTGTTTGTCCAATTTGTAAAGAATAATCGCAATAATCCGCATCACACGCACCACGTGATGCACCTACAGCTCCACCAAGTACATTGGCTAATTCTTTAAGTGGTTCAAAGCCTTCCTCACTTTTCACCCCACGACCACCTGCAATGACAACTTTCGCTTCAGAAAGATCAACACCTTCACTTGCCTTACGAACAACTTCTTTAATGATGGCACGTAAGTCTTTGATTTCTACCTGAAGTGTTGCTACTTCACCTGTTCTTGCTTCATCTTTTGCTAATGGCGCAATATTGTTTGGTCGAATAG
This sequence comes from Bacillus sp. T3, assembly GCF_033449965.1. Classification (NCBI taxonomy): domain Bacteria; kingdom Bacillati; phylum Bacillota; class Bacilli; order Caryophanales; family Bacillaceae; genus Bacillus; species Bacillus sp. T3. The sequence continues at coordinate 1,189,211 of NZ_CP137761.1, read as the reverse complement.
AGGCAAATATAATTCCATCCGTTACCACTTTCTTTTCAAATGCTTTACCTGAATAGATTGGGCGTGTGAATACGATGTTGCCACCCGCTTCTTCGATAGCTGTAACATCTGAAACTAAACCAGAATCTAATTTACCTGCGATTCTTGGAGCAAGATCTTTTCCTTGTGCTGTATGTCCAATGACAATTCCCTCTGGTGATTCTGCATTGACAACCGCAATCAACGCTTGTGTAAATCCATCAGAAGTGTACTGCTTTAATGCAGCATCCTCAACGACAACAACACGATCTGCACCATTTTGAATTAATTCTTGTCCTAAGCCGCTTACCGCGTCCCCGATTAGTACCCCAACAACTTCTCCGCCTTCTGCAACGGTTTTAGCTGCAGCAATGGCTTCAAAGGAAACATTCCGTAATGTACCCTCACGTACTTCCCCAACAACCAATACTTTTCTTGACATTATATTAACCTCCCGCGTGTGTTTTCAAAAAGTGACCGAGCGTTCAATCGATTTCTGTGTATTAAACAACCTTCGCTTCTGTATGAAGTAAGTTTACAAGTTCTTTTACTTGATCAGCGATATCGCCAGAAAGGACTTTACCTGCTTCTTTTTGAGGCGGTAAATAAATTTCGATTGTTTTTGTTTTAGGTGCTACATCATCTTCTTCAAGATCTAAATCATCTAGCTCTAATTCCTCTAGTGGCTTTTTCTTCGCTTTCATAATTCCAGGTAGAGATGGATAGCGAGGCTCATTCAAACCTTGTTGAGCTGTTACTAGGACTGGAAGTTTTGTTTCAATCACTTCAGAATCCCCTTCAACATCACGAACAACTGTGACATTCTGTCCTTCAATCGTTAACTTAGTAATCGTCGTTACATAAGGAATATCAAGTAATTCGGCAACACGAGGGCCAACTTGACCAGAACCGCCATCAATCGCTACATTTCCAGCAATGATTAAATCAGCATTTTTATCTTTTAAATATTCAGCGATAATTTTTGCTGTTGTAAATTGATCTGATGCTTCTAAGTCATCTTCTGTGTTAATTAAAACAGCTTTATCAGCACCCATTGCTAATGCTGTACGAAGTTGTTTCTCAGCTTCTTCATTCCCAACCGAAATAACAGTTACTTCCCCGCCATTAGCATCACGGACTTGAATGGCTTCTTCAATGGCATACTCATCGTATGGGTTAATAATGAATTCTGCACCATCTTCGTTAATTTTGCCACCTGAAATCGTGATTTTTTCTTCAGTATCGAATGTTCTCTTCATCAATACAAAAATGTTCATAAATTTCCCTCCTGAAAATAATGTCGTTAATTGTCGGAACATTATACTAGTTCTAAAGATTGAAAATATTTAAGTTAAAAAATTTTATTGGTTATTTTCCAATGAAATTTGGTTCCCTTTTGTCAATGAAGGCTGTAATCCCTTCTTGCCCATCAAGTGATTCAAACACTTTCCCAAATAACACTGCCTCTCGCTCAACACCAGCATGAAACTTTTCTGGTTTAGTATAGCTAAAGAGTTCAAGAATTGCTTTTACGGCAACTGGACTTTTCTTTGCAATTTGGCGGGCAATCTTATTGGCATTTTCCAATAGCTCCACTTCTGGATAGGCATGATTAGCAAGCCCAGCTCTGACTGCTTCAACACCTGTAATCGGTGTGCTCGTTAATAACATTTGAGCAGCGAAAGCTGTCCCAACAAGTCGTGGCAGACGCTGACTTCCTGCGAACCCAGGGATTAATCCAAGCTGTAATTCTGGTAAACCTAGTTTTGCATTTTCGCTAACTAAGCGGAAATGGCATGCCATCGCCAACTCTAAGCCTCCACCAAGGGCAGCACCATGAACAGCAGCGATAATTGGTTTTGCAAAGCCTTCCATCCGCTCAAACAAATTTTGGCCCAATCTGGCTAACTCGCTAAATTGTTCACCGTTTTCAATGGTTGTGAATTCTTTAATGTCAGCTCCTGCAGAAAAGAAGCGGCCTTCTCCATGAATTAAGATAACCCTTACATTTTCATCCTGCTCTACTTCATCTAATATAAGCGACAATTCCTTTAAGACTTTTGAAGAAAGTGCATTTGCTGGGGCTTTTGCAATCGTAATCGTTGCGATATGATCAGCTGTAGACCATTTTAAAAATTCCAATTTAAATCCTCCTTCGTGGTACGTATTAACCATTTATCATGCTAATGATTCGCACAACCATTAAGCAATAAATGCTGTACCTTTGGGGCAAGTGCAACAAGATCATATTTTTGCTCATTCATGACCCATGTTGTAATTGTTTCATCAATCGTGCCAAAAATCATTTGACGAGCGAGGCGAGTATCAAGAGATTTTTCAAACTCTCCATTTTCGATTCCTTCCGCCAATATTTGGTCAACAACCTTTAAATACCCCTTCAGAACATCATTGAGTTTGATTCTAAGTTCGATATTGGCTTGTCTAAGCTCTAGCTGTGTGACCCTTGCTAAATAGTGATCATTTGACAGCATGTCAAAATGGGCTTCAACCATGATTAATAACTTCTCTGCCGCTGTACTAAATCCTGCAATTTTTGTCTGAACATTTTCTACAAAATTCCCCATTTTTTCCCTAAAAAGCGACACAAGGATATCATCCTTATTTTTAAAATAAAGATAGATTGTCCCATCAGCAACGCCTGCCTGTTTCGCAATCTTAGAAACCTGTGCCTGATGATAGCCATTTTCGGCAATAACAATGACAGCCGCATCTATAATTTGTCGATATTTTGGTTTATCTTTTTTCAAGGTAATCTCTCCCTTTAAGAGATTTATGTATGGGGGAATTTATAGATTGAATGAATAACCATTCATAAGTTTTACTATAATATTCTGAAAATTATCTGTCAAGATTTTATCAGGTTTAAGAGTTCAATAAAAAAAGCCATATTTCGGCAATTATTTTAATATGCGCAAGCGACTTTTTCAGATTTCGTGAATAACTCTTTGTCGAATTCAAAAGCGCTTGCGCTCTTCCCTTTCCTTTATCCTTTTCAACGTATTTCAAATGAAGCCATTTAGGCTCGTTTTTCCTCCTCCTCTTCTTCAATTTTCATATTTTCCTGTTCAATCAAAGCTCTCCTTAAGATTTTTCCGACTGCACTCTTAGGTAGCTCTGTTCGAAATTCATAGATTCTTGGGACCTTAAAAGCTGCTAAATGTTTGCGCGTAAATCGGTCTAATTCCTCCTGTGTGACCGTCGAGCCTTCCTTTAGGACGATGTACGCCTTGACGGTTTCACCTCGATATGGATCTGGAACTCTGGCAGCAACTACTTCAGCAACATCCTCATGCTGATATAATACCTCTTCAATTTCACGTGGATATATATTGAATCCACCGGCAATGATAATGTCTTTTTTGCGGTCGACGACATAGAAATATCCATTTTCATCCATATACCCTAAGTCACCGGTGTACAGCCATCCATCTCGAAGCGTTATCGCTGTTTCTTCAGCTCGATTCCAATAGCCTTTCATTACTTGTGGACCTTTAATCACAATTTCACCAATTTCGTAATATGGAACAGACTGATCATGTTCAAGCGAACGAATCTCTACATCAGTATCTGGATAAGGCACACCGATGCTACCACTAACTCGAGGACGATCCCACAGAAAGTTGGAATGTGTCACTGGTGATGTTTCGGTTAGACCGTATCCTTCCACCAGCTTTCCTCCTGTTACTTCCTCAAATTGTTGCTGAATCTCAACAGGCAATGGGGCAGACCCACTTATGCAGCATTCGATCGATGATAGATCATATTTATTAAAATCAGGATGATTCAATAGGCCAATATAAATGGTTGGCGCACCTGGAAAAAGCGTAGGTTTTTGCTTTTGAATCGTTTTAAGAGCGGTTTCAGGAACAAATTTAGGTAATAGAACCATTTTTTGCGCTTCTAAAACACTGAGCAGCATAACAGTTGTCATACCATAGACATGAAAGAATGGGACAATACCTAATATCGTTTCCTTTGCTTTTTTGCTTTTATAAAGCCACGCCTTGCACATGATTGTATTGGAGGCTAAATTTTTATGAGTCAGCATCACCCCTTTTGGGGAGCCAGTTGTTCCTCCAGTGTACTGTAGCACGGCTAAATCCTCTTCAAAATCGATTTCTGGTTTAGATAATGTTCCAATTGGGGATTTGATAATTTCGGTAAATAAATGATGATGGCCTTCATGCTTTACATTAACAATAAGACCGTACTGCTTTTTTTGGATGAAGGGATAGATGAGATTTTTCGGAAAGGGGAGATAGTCTTTTATAGCGGTTACAACAATGTGCTGCAATTCGGTCTTTTCTTTTATTTTTGTAACGCGTGGGAATAGAATATCCATACAAATTATTACTTTAGCACCTGAATCACGCATTTGGTACTCTAATTCTCGTTCTGTGTAAAGGGGATTAGTTTGGACAACGACACCGCCGGCAAATAAAATACCAAAAAAGCTAATCACCGACTGAGGTGTGTTTGGAAGCATTATCGCTACTCGATCACCTTTTTCAATTCCGATATGCTGTAAATAGCTTGCGAGCTTTAACGATTGTTGGTAGAGGAATTTGTAAGTTAATTCTTTACCCATGAAATGGATCGCAATTTTATTTGGGAATTCGGCAGCAGCCTGATATAAATAATCATGGATTGGAATCCTATCATAGTGAAGGGTAGCAGGAATTTCTGCAGGATAGTGCTTCAACCAAGGTCTTGATTCTGTCAAAATCATTCCCTCCTTATTCTAGACAGAAATTTTAGAATATTCACTTTAATTATAATACAGCCTAGTAATGGTGGCAATGAGAGAATGAAGAAACCTTGATTCGGCTTAAAGACCATAATGTTTTAGCATTAAAGAACGGCGTTGATTTTTGAGCACTCTGTTGATTGGAGCGGAAGGTGCGAGACTCCTGCGGGAGAAGGTGGCACGGGAGACCCCACAGGCGCTTTAGCGCTGAGGAGGCTCCAGGTCTCCCCGCGGAAAGGGAGCACCTGGAGCGGAAATCAACAGGATACTTACAGCAATAAAAAAGAGGCTGATCCGAAAATCAACCTCCACTTTTACCTTATACAAAAAACACTAAATAAATTAACCCGATGAGAATGAATCCCCGCAAAGTACAAACAGTATCTTTGCCAATCTTTCCATGCTAAATCTCTCCCTTGTTAAATCCCAGCTCCTATAACATAGGATAACCCAATCGAAATCACCATCGATATGAAACCAACGGCACGGTTATCATTTTTTATTTCTTCGTCAATTTTAAATGAAGGCGTTAAAAACTCGAAGATAAAGTAGCCAACAAGTAATAGAAAAAAACCGAATATTCCCCAGCTAATCATCGCTACAAGAGAATCATGCTGTGAAATGGCAAATCTAAAAATATTGGCAATTCCAAAAATCTTTCCCCCTGTAGCCATTGCCACGGCAACATTGCCTTGTCTTATTTCTTCCCAGTTTCGATATTTCGTGACTAGCTCAAATATGGCTAAAAAGACAACCAAGCAGAGTATGACAACGCTGTAGTAGGCAGCTGTTTTCACAAATACGTTTTCCCAGAATTGATTCATTTAGAACCACTCACCCTCATTCAAGCATTTGCCTCATTTAAATTCGACAATCGTTACTCCCGTTCCACCTTCTCCAGCATCACCAAAACGAATTCTTTTTACAGAACGATGATTCTTTAAATATTCTTGGACACCTTGGCGCAAAGCACCCGTGCCCTTACCATGGATAATCGATACGCGTGGATACGCTGCAAGCAGGGCATCATCAATATATTTTTCAACGCGCATTAACGCATTTTCATAGCGTTCCCCACGCAAATCAAGCTCAAGGCTGACATGATAGTCCCTACCCTTAACCGTTGCTAAATGTCGTTTCTGCTCTTGCTTAGGACTGCCGAGATATTCTAAGTCTGATTCCTCTACCTTCATTTTTAAAATACCGATTTGAACTTCCCATAAACCATCTGACTTTTTCGCGATTAATGTTCCCTTTTGTCCAAAGCTTATCACTTTGACTTCATCACCAGGACTTAAAGTATGCTTTTTATTTGCTGCTTTAACTGCAGATTTTTTCACTATTTTTGGAGGAGCCGCTTCTTCAAGCTTTCTCCGCGCTTCAATTAGCTCATGCTCCTTAACCTCTGCCTGCTTTTCAATCCGCATTTTACGTAAATCACGAATAATTTTCTCGGCTTCCGCTTTGGCATTTTCAATTAATTCCGAAGCTTCTTCTGATGCTTTTTCAAACATTCGGTCTTTATGCTCATAAAACTCAATCATTTCCTTTTGCAAATCCTTATGTAGTCGCTCTGCATCCTGTAAATAATCATGAGCTTCATCCCGCTCTGACTCTGCTTGGCGTCTGCTATTTTCTAATGAAGCAATCATATTTTCAATTTGGTTTGTATCAGCACTAATATGGCTCCGTGCGTTTTCAATAACACTTTCATTCAACCCTAAACGGCGAGATATTTCAAATGCATTGCTTCGCCCGGGAACGCCGATTAGAAGCTTATAGGTAGGGCTTAGCGTTTCGACATCGAATTCCACACTTGCATTGCTAACACCCTCGCGGTTATAGCCGTATGCCTTTAATTCAGGATAGTGGGTTGTCGCAATAACCCTAGCTCCTCGCTTATATACCTCATCGAGGATTGAAATCGCCAGCGCCGCCCCTTCCTGTGGGTCTGTTCCCGCACCAAGCTCATCAAATAGGACGAGACTATTATAATGAACAGATTTTAGGATTTCGACAATATTAACCATATGAGACGAGAAAGTACTTAAGCTCTGCTCAATCGATTGTTCATCACCGATATCAGCATAAACCTCATCAAAAACTGCCATTTCCGAACCATCATAGGCTGGAACCTGTAAGCCGGCTTGTGCCATAAGAGTACAAAGGCCAACCGTTTTTAACGTGACCGTTTTTCCGCCTGTATTGGGTCCTGTGATAACAATCGTTGTAAAATCAATCCCAATATTCATGTCATTGGCGACTACTTCATCAATTGGAATCAGCGGATGGCGAGCTTTATTTAAGGATATTCTACCCTCATTATTCATCAACGGCTTAGATGCTTTTATTTTCTTTGCATAACGCGCTTTCGCAAACATAAAATCGAGCTCGGTTAATATATCAACGATTGTTTCTAACTCGGGCTGTTGTTCTGCCACCTTAACAGTTAATTCAATAAGGATTCGTTGAATTTCCTGTTCCTCTTTGATGCGAATCCCTTGAAGCTCATTATTTAATTCTACTACCATTTGCGGCTCAATAAATAATGTTTGACCTGAAGCACTTTGATCATGGATCATCCCGCCGTAATGACTGCGATACTCCTGTTTAACCGGGATGACGAAGCGATCATTTCTGATCGTGATAATCGCATCTGACAGCATTTTCGATGCATTGGAAGACCGAATCATGCTCTCTAGCTTTTCACGGACTCTTGCTTCCTTAGTACGAAGCTGATGTCTTAAGGAGCGGAGTACCTCACTTGCTCCGTCTAGCACCTCACCATTATCATCAATTGCCATTTTAATTGATTCTTCAAGCTCTGCTAAAACGATGATTTGTTCTGCATAGTCCACTAAAATTGGAATGCTTATTTCTTCTTCCGACACAGCCTCAATAAACCGCTTCATTTGCCGACTGGCATGGACCGTGCTTGCCACCTGCATTAGTTCATATGGACTTAACATCCCGCCAATCGCTGCTCGCTTAATATGAGCCCTTATATCAAAGATGCCACCAAGCGGAATATTCCCTTTAATCCGCAATACATTTGCTGCTTCATCTGTTTCCTCTTGAAGCCTTACAACCTCAGCAAAGTCAGAAGAAGGCGTTAATTTCACTGCTTTATCTCTTCCTAAGGAAGAGGATACATGTTCAGCTAATTGCTCTTTTATTTTATCAAATTCTAATACTCTCATTACTCGTTCGTGCATGGAGAGATCCTCCCTTTATAGACACCCATTACTGTCTTCGTTGTAAAAATGTAAGTAACTCATCAAGTGACAATGCGTTAAGCACCGATGACTTTTCAATCCAGCCTTTTTTCGCAACCGAGACCCCTATTTCCATATGACTTAATGTATCGATTTTATGGGCATCTGTGTTAATCACGACCATTACCCCTGCTTCCTGTGCCTTTTTCAAGGCTTCAGGTGCGAGGTCTAAGCGGTGTGGATTGGCGTTTAGCTCTAAGGCTGTATTCGTTTCTTTCGCTAGCTCAATCAGCATGTCAATGTCGACGTCATATCCCGTTCTTCGGCCAATTAGCCTGCCTGTAGGATGAGCGATAATATCTACATGTGCATTCTTAAGCGCCGTTTTCAAGCGATCCATGATTTTTTCCTTTGATTGTGAAAAGGATGAATGAATTGAAGCAATGACAAGATCCATTTGTGCTAACAATTCATCATCGTAATCAAGAGTCCCATCAGGCAGGATATCCATTTCGACTCCAGCTAGGATGGTAAAATCATCATATTGTTCATTTAGCTTTCGAATATGTTCAAGCTGCTGACGTAGTCTTTCCGGAGTTAACCCATTGGCAACCTTTAAAAATTGTGAATGATCGGTAATCGCCATATAATGGTAGCCTCTCGCCCGGCAAGCATCAACCATTTCTTCAATCGAATAGGCGCCATCACTCCAAGTAGAATGCATATGAAGGTCACCTTTAATGTCCTTTAATGAAATAAGACCTGTATCCTTTGAAAAATGCTCAACCTCTGAACCATCCTCACGAATTTCGGGCGGAATCCATGGCAATCCGAAATGCTCGTAAAATTCCTGTTCACTTGTGAAGGTGGAAATTTCTCCTGATTCGATATTTTCTACTCCATACTCACTGATTTTCTCGCCACGTTCCTTCGCAAGCTGCCTCATTTTGATATTATGATCCTTTGAACCTGTGAAATGGTGGAGAGTTGTAGCAAACTGTTCAGGACTAACAATCCGAAAATCTACCGAAATATCATAAGTAAGTTCAAATGTTAGCGAGACCTTTGTGTTTCCAGCAGCAATGGTTTCTTTAATATTTGGTAGGGTGAGAAGCTGTTCTTTAATTCTCTCAGGTTGTTTTGTTGCAATAATAAAATCAAGATCTTTTATTGTTTCTCGCATTCTGCGCAGGCTACCCGCTCTCGAAAATTTCTCAACACCAGCAAATTTTTCTAATTCTGCTTCAATCGATTCGGCGATTGGCAGCATAAAGGCAATCGGTAACCGATCTGGTCTTTTCCCAACCTCTAAAATCGAGACTAATATTTTTTCTTCTGTTTTTTTACCAAAGCCCGCTAATGCTTGGACCTTTCCTTCTCGACATGCCTCTTCAAGGTCACCTATATTCTCAATCGCAAGTTCCTTATAAAGCTTGGCAATTTTTTTGCCTCCCAATCCTGGAAGCTGAAGTAAAGGGATTAAACCAGCAGGTACCTCTTCTTTTAATTCCTGTAAAACTGAAGATTGGGCTGTGTCGATGTATTCAGTAATAACAGCTGCAGTACCCTTCCCTATTCCTGGGAGTGCAGTAAAATCCGTTATTTCGGTTAAGCTTCGGTCGTCAGCCTCTAGTGCCGCGGCAGCCTTCCTAAATGCAGCCGTTTTAAATGCATTTTCACCTTTTAATTCCATATAAATTGCAATCGTTTCCAATAAACGGATGATATCCTTCTTATTTACATTCATTTTTAGCACCAGCCTTCTGTTCAACTATTCCGTTGATTTTTCCGCTCCAATCAACTAGGTTAGGGGCAAGTCGCTTTCGCTTTTCTTTGTCTAGTTGCAGCGGCTAGACAAGCCACTCTCGCTTTTCTTTTTAAGATACCCAATAAAATACAGAAAAACTTCTCTGATCCAGAGAAGTTATGGTTTAACATCAATCCAAAGTTCTTTAATATCCTGTGACAGTATCGGAGTATGTTTAACCATACTTTCTGCCAAAATAGAGTTATGTAGTGCGTTTTGAATTGCTTCAATTGGAACCAAAGCAGCGAAATATAAAATAATAAAAGTAATCAGGAACACCTCGACGAACCCTAAAATACCGCCAGCCATAGAATTAAATTGCTTCAGAATTGGTAAATGAGCAATAAAATCAAGCATAGAACCGATCACCTGTAAAATAATTTTCACCACAAAAAAAACGATAACAAAGGCAATCCCTCGGTAATAAGCATCCTCTAAGTTTCCGTCCTGAAAAATCATTTCAATAGGTGCACTTGAATTAAAGCTTGGATACGGAATCCACAGGACCAGCTTTTCAGCTAAATCGGCCATATACATTTTTGCAACAATAAATGCAATAATAAACCCAGTAAAATGAATGAATTGTAAAATAAAGCCTCTTTTTAAACCAATGAAAAAACCGCTAATGAATAAAATAATCATGAGAAGATCAAGCATGTATTAGACCTTTACCTTTCAGTTTCTTCCTCATATTGCTCAAATAAATTCTTTAATTTTATTAAATCATTAACTGCATTTACAGCAGTCAAAACAGCAAGCTTACTACTATCAAGTGACGGGTTTGATGCGTTAATTTCTCGCATTTTTTCGTCTACCAACGAGGCAACAAGTCGAATGTGGCTGTTACTCTCTGTACCAACAATGGTATATTGTTGACCAAATATTTCTACTGTTGTTCGATTTTTCCCAGGTCCTGACAATGTTTTTGCCACCTTTTCCTACAAATTCCTACTCTATACTATAACATGAAGATGAATAGGCTGGAAAGCCATAATCCGTCAAATCCCAACAAAAAGGGACTCAATTCAATCATTTACATGATTGCTTGAGTCCCTCCATCCTACAGACTTTCGTTCGTTATTATCCTCTTAATACTGCGTCTGCTTGTTCCTTAACAGCGTCTAGCACCTTTTCATGTGCTTTTGTTACATCTTCGTCTGTTAATGTTCTTTCTGGATCAAAGTATTTCAAAGAGAAGGCAATCGACTTTTTACCCTGCTCCATTTTGTCTCCTTCATATAAATCAAAGACATGAACATCTTTTAACAATGCCCCGCCAGCTCCGATGATAATTTGCTCTAATTCACCAGCTGTCCTTTCCGTATCAACCACGAGTGCTATATCTCTTGTAATCGATGGGAAACGAGGAATTACTTCATATGCTAGTGCTTCAACAGTTGCTGCTAATATAGCACTTAATGATAGTTCAAATACATACGTATCCTTCAAATCCAATTCCTTTTGTAAGCTTGGATGAATTTGACCAATAAAACCAATTTCAACACCATTTAGCAATACCGCTGCTGTACGACCTGGGTGCATATTATCAAGTACAGCCTGGCGATACTCCACCTGCTGCGTAAGCCCTAGTTTCGCAAACATTCCTTCGACAATTCCTTTTAGCACGAAGAAATCTACAGGTTTCTTTTCTCCTTGCCATAAATGTGAATGCCAAAGTCCAGTAATGGCCCCAGCAACATGCTCCTGCTCATCAGGTAATACATCAGCTCCATTTGCTAAAAATACCGCACCGACTTCATACAAGCTAATGCTATCATTTTGACGAGCTGTGTTGTATTTTAAGCCCTCTAATAGCTGAGGGACAAGGCTTAAGCGCAGCATACTACGCTCTTCACTCATTGGCATTGCAAGGCGAATTGGTTCTCTTTTTTCAAGCGCAAATTGCGCGGCCTTTTCAGCACTTGTTAATGAATAAGTAACAGCTTGATACAGTCCAGCACCCTCTAAGTAGCGACGCACTACTCGACGTTTTTGCTGAACATCTGTTAAATAGCCAGGGTTAGATGAACCGATAGGCAATGTCATTGGTAAATAATCATAGCCATAAAGACGAGCAACTTCTTCAATTAAATCCTCTTCAATCGTAATATCACCACGACGAGTAGGTACAGTAACCGTTAATAAATCATTGTCTACAACTACTCCAAATTGAAGTCGTTTAAAAATATCTTGAACTTCATCCATTGTTAATTGTGTACCAATAACGGAATTAATTTTATCAAGGGTAATCGCTACAACTGCTGGACCCTCTTTATACGTATCCACTTCAACTGTACCTTCTAGAACTTCCCCACCAGCATATTCTGCGATTAAGGCTGCTGCTCGTTCTGCCGCGGCTCTGACGCGGCTAGGATCCACACCTTTTTCATAACGAGTGCTTGCTTCACTGCGCAGGCCATGGTCTTTCGATGCTTTGCGGATTACACCGCCAGTAAAATAGGCCGATTCTAACAGTACCGTTGTTGTATCTGCCTGAACTTCAGAGTTCGCTCCACCCATCACACCAGCTAATGCAACAGGAACGGAGCCGTTTGTAATGACAAGATGATCAGCTGCTAACGTCCGCTTTACATCATCTAACGTAATGATATCTTCTCCAGCCTGCGCACGACGAACTAGCACTTCTTTTGAACCAAAGCGATCATAATCGAACGCATGCAGTGGTTGACCATATTCAAGCAAAATATAGTTCGTAATATCAACAACATTGTTATGTGGACGAATACCTGCTGCCATAAGACGAGTTTGCATCCAAAGTGGCGATGGGCCAATTTTTACATTTTTAATAATCTTTGCCGTATAAATTGGATTATCAGCCTCTGCTTCAACTGTTACCTTAACATAATCAGCTGCTTTTTCGGCTGAAGCTTCGATTTGAGCTTGTGGTAATGTTACTTCTTTCCCTAAAATAGCAGCTACCTCATAAGCAACACCCAGCATACTTAATGCATCTGCACGATTTGGTGTTAGGCTAAGCTCGAGGATTTGATCGTCACGGTTCAACATAGCCAACGCATCTTGACCAACCTCAGTATCATTCGGAAAAACAAAGATCCCTTCAGAATATTCCTTAGCGACTAGCTTGCTTTCAATTCCAAGCTCCTGCAAGGAACAAATCATTCCGTTCGATTCTTCTCCGCGCAGCTTTGCTTTTTTTATTTTAAAATTACCCGGAAGAACCGCACCAACGGTCGCAACAGCCACCTTTTGACCTGCTGCAACATTCGGAGCACCACAAATGATTTGGACAGGCGCTTCTCCACCAAGGTCGACCTGGCATTTGCTTAATTTATCAGCATTTGGATGCTGTTCACGTTCTACAACATGACCAACCACAATGCCCTTCATTCCTTCATTAAGGACTTCAACACCCTCAACTTCAATTCCGCTTTTCGTAATTTTATCGGCTAGTTCACTAGCTGAAATTCCAGTTAGGTCCACATATTCCTGGAGCCATTTATATGATACGAACATAATAATACGTCCCCCTATTTATAATGATTCATGTAAAGAGAATTGCTTTAAGAAACGAATGTCATTTGTATAATAATGACGAATATCATCAACACCATATTTCAACATCGCAATTCTTTCTGCACCCATTCCGAATGCAAACCCAGTGTATTTTTTCGAATCAAAACCAGCCATTTCCAGTACATTCGGATGCACCATGCCTGCTCCTAATACTTCAATCCAACCAGTTCCTTTACATACGTTACAACCTTTACCGCTACATATTTTACAAGAAATATCCACCTCAACAGATGGTTCTGTAAAAGGAAAGAAGCTAGGTCTTAGGCGAATCTCACGATCTTCACCGAACATTTTCTTTGCGAATACATCAAGTGTACCTTTTAGGTCGCTCATACGAATATTCTCGTCTACGACAAGTCCTTCAATTTGCATAAATTGATGGGAGTGTGTCGCATCATCATTATCACGACGATAAACCTTCCCAGGGCAGATAATTTTAACAGGGCCTTTTCCTTGTTTCTTTTCCATTGTCCGCGCTTGCATTGGAGACGTATGGGTACGAAGCAGAATATCCTCTGTAATATAGAACGAATCTTGCATATCGCGTGCTGGATGTCCTTTTGGAAGATTTAATGCTTCAAAGTTGTAATAATCCGATTCAACTTCTGGTCCTTCGGCAATCGTATAGCCCATGCCTACGAATAAATCTTCAATTTCTTCAATAATTCTTGTCAGTGGATGGTGATTTCCTGTTTTAACAGGTCGTCCAGGCAAGGTAACGTCAATTGTTTCAGCTGCAAGTCTTTCGTTGATTGCTGCTGCTTCTAAATGTTGTTGCTTTGCTTCGATTTTGCTTGCAATTTCCTCACGCACTTCATTGACGAGTGCACCCATTTTTGGACGTTCTTCAGCAGAAAGCTTTCCCATTCCTCTAAGGACTTCTGTGATAGGACCTTTTTTCCCTAAATATGAAACACGAATGTCGTTAAGCTCCTTCAAATTTGCAGCTTGCTCAATTTTTTCAAGAGCCTCAGTTTGCAGTTCCTGTAATCTTTCCTGCATGTGTACTTCCTCCTTTATTTACTTCGTTTTGCTTCTTAGCAAAACCATTCTTTAACAAAAGTTGTGTTAAATTAGAATGTTGATTTCCACTCCAGGCGCTCAGCGACCCAGCGGGGAGTCCTGGAGCCTCCTCGGCGCTTTAGCGCCTGTGGGGTCTCCCGCGACACCTTCTCCGGCAGGAGTCTCGCACCTTCCGCTCCAATCAACATTGTGCAAAAAAATTAATAATTTACATTAACACAAACACAAAAAAACCCCGTGCCCGAAAAAGGGACGAGGTTTGGTTCGCGGTACCACCCTTATTAACAAGCAAAAATAAGCCTGTTCGCTTCATTACGATAACGGCTTGTGGCCGATACATCTTTACAATTCGAAAAGCGAAATCGACTAGCTCAACGGCGACTGAAAAATGACGCCTAGGCTAAACACTAATGAATTGGTCCCAATGCCAACTCCTGGAGGTGAACTTCACTTACCCTTATTCCATAAAAATGCTTGCAGTCAACGGCATTTTCTCCCTAAATGGCAGGCAATAAGCTACTTTTCTCCATCATCGTTTTTTTGTTCATGCAATTTGCAGTTAATTATAGTATATTTTTCTAGCATATTCAAATGTTTCTAGAAAATTAACTGCCCTTTTTTAAGTAGTAAAGTAAAATGCCCGATGCAACTGCAACATTTAACGATTCGCTTTTACCTAAAATTGGGATATACAAATTCTTTGTTGTTTGAGCAAGTAAGTCTTTATTAACGCCACTGCCCTCGTTTCCAACAATTAAGGCAAAGCTTGTTGATGGCAGTACCTCAGTATAAACCTGTCCATTTTCAAGCGCTGTCCCGTATACCTGGTATTTCTGCTTGTATGAGCTTTTCGAGCCAAGGTTGAAGGTCATCCGTTATAATCGGTAAATGAAAATGGCTACCTTGTGCCGAGCGCAAAACCTTTGGATTATAAATGTCGACACTGCCCTTCCCTACGACTACCACATCTATGCCCGCTGCATCTGCAGTCCGAATCATCGTTCCAACATTCCCTGGATCCTGAACAGCATCAATGAATAAGAATGTTTTACCTGACACTTTCGTCCGATCCATTTGCTCTTGTTGGCAAATTGCCACTACACCTTGTGGAGCCTCTGTATCACATAATACTTTGATGACATCCTCGGTCACACTTGTAATCGGAATTGCGCCAACATCCCATTTCATAGGGATATCAACTTCCACTTGAATAATTAACTCAAGGATGGCTCCTTCTTTTTTCAACGCTTCCTCAACGAGGTGGAAGCCCTCAATTAAAAATGTCCCCGTTTTATCGCGTTCTTTTTTTGTTAAAAGCTTTTTCCATTCTTTTATCTGTGGATTTTTAACAGAGTGAATGTGCTTCACAATGGTCACTCCTCTAAATTTCGATTTCAATTTCTATATTATAGCCTAATTACGATACATAAAAAAACGTTTTATCGCAAATGCTAGAGTAGTAATGGAAATGGATAATAAAGGAGCGAATAAAAATGAATTTAAATTTACGTCATGCTATTATACAAAATGTATCAGGGAACTCACAGGATGAGCTTCGTGACACGATTGTCGATGCGATTCAAAATGGTGAGGAAAAGATGCTACCTGGTCTTGGCGTTTTATTTGAAGTAATTTGGCAAACAGCCTCAGAGGATGATCGTGTTGAAATGTTACAGATGCTTGAGAGTGGGTTAAAGAAGTAAGACGTTTACTTAAGCAGCGGCTTGGGCACTTACAACTGAGCATATAAAAGAGGTTACTGCAGTTCATTACAGTAACCTCTTTTTATTTTATTGATAGGTAATCCGATCAACAGTCTCGCAATCCAAGCGTTTAATCACTTCGACGACCAATTTAACAG
Source organism: Bacillus sp. T3 (assembly GCF_033449965.1). Taxonomy (NCBI): domain Bacteria; kingdom Bacillati; phylum Bacillota; class Bacilli; order Caryophanales; family Bacillaceae; genus Bacillus; species Bacillus sp. T3. The sequence goes on along the minus strand of NZ_CP137761.1, from coordinate 1,172,964 downwards.
CATTTTCGAAGTCATCGCGATGAAGCATCGCAGCATGAGAATGTATATAGCGCGTTGCAATCCCTATTGATAAAGCTGGCACGCCATTATGGGACAGGTGAATCGCACCGGAATCTGTTCCCCCACCAGGCATCGCCTCATATTGATAAGGAATTTCCTGTTCATCCGCCACATCTGTAATAAAGTCGCGCAAGCCTTTATGGGATACCATCGATGCATCATAAAGAACAATTTGCGGACCCGCACCCATTTTGCCTAACGCCTCTTTCTCTGAAACCCCTGGAGTATCTCCAGCAATTCCAACATCTACGCCAAACGCAATATCTGGTTCGATTTTATACGAGGAAGTTTTGGCACCACGAAGGCCAACCTCCTCCTGCACTGTACCGACTCCATAAACGACGTTTGGATGTTCTGTTCCTTTAAGTCTTTTTAGTACCTCAATAGCAATGGCACAGCCAATTCGGTTATCCCATGCTTTGGCCAGTAGCATTTTTTCATTGTTCATCACCGTAAATTCGAAATGCGGCACGACCATATCGCCTGGCTTGACGCCCCATTCCTTCACTTCATCACGACTCGATGCACCAATATCAATGAACATATCTTTTATTTCAACTGGCTTTTTGCGAGCATCTGCGGACAGAATATGAGGTGGCTTCGAACCAATTACACCTGTCACCTCGCCTTTTCTTGTTACAATTGTAACCCGCTGTGCCAGCATAACCTGCCCCCACCAGCCGCCAACGGTTTGAAAGCGTAAAAATCCTTTTTCATCAATATTTGTAATCATAAAGCCGACTTCATCTAAGTGGCCGGCCACCATTATTTTAGGTCCGCCCTCTTTTCCAACCTTTTTCGCAATCAAGCTTCCGAGATTGTCTGTTGTCACTTCATCTGCAAACGGTGCTATGTACTTTGTCATGACCTCACGAACTTCGCGCTCATTGCCGGGAATTCCTTTGGCATCCGTTAAGTCCTTTAGCATTGTTAACGTTTCATCAAATTTTGCCATGTCGTTCGACTCCCTTAATATGTAGTATTGTTGTCCTTCATTATACAAAACGGCATCCCTATTGTAAAAAGTGCCGATTAATACCCTTGTTTCTGTCTTTCATAATTTACTTCGTTTTTCTGAATATATGCCTGTTCGATTTCGACAGCCGAAAAACCTAATAATTTAGCTAAATGTAGTGAAGCCTGAAATAGCGCTTGATAATCCTGTAAGGAGCGCGTTGTTCTGAACACCTCGATGATGCGATACAGCTCTAAAAATTGTTCAGTTAACGACTCTGATTGATTCTGCTGTTCATCATCGCTAATGCTAATTTGTTCAGTAAATCCAGCTTCAATTCCGAGCGATAAAATAAAGTGGATTCCATCAACGAATTCTTCTAAGATTACTTCCTTGGCGGATGCTGGTTTTAAGCTCCAAAATTTAAAGCATCGAGTTTCGTTTGCGAGCTCTCCTAATTCAACAAGGAGTGCTAGGACCTTGCGATCAAACAAGTCCTCTGCTTGCAGGTTATGTTGTGCTTCAATATGGCTGTCTAAGCCTTTTTGCATCGTGAATAATTTTTCTAGATTCATTGATTTTAATGCTCCTCATTTTGTTAATTTTGCCTAGGTGGCAATTTTCTCATATTGAATGACTTTTGCAAGGAAAATGACGAGTGTACCTTTTAACGCATCCCCGAAAAATGGGTTAAGTCTCTATCTTTATTTTAACAAAAAGTAGATAGAAACGACTGCTTGGATTATGAAAACGAGCGGAAAGCCAATTTTAAAGGCCATATGCTTAGTTTTGTGGTGAAAGAAATACATGGCAATCGTCATCGCAAAGGCTCCACCAAAGATCGCAGTTAGCCAAAGTGTTCGTTCCGAAATCCTGTATTCGTGCTTTTTGGCTCTTCTTTTGTCCTCTCCCATTAAAAAGAATCCCACAACATTCATGATTACTAAAATCCATATGATTATGTTCAAAGTTCTTACCTCCTTATTCTTGCTTGTAAACCATTCTTATTTTTTCTAAAATAAAACTATCAATATAAAGATTGGAGATGGAATATGGAAATTTTGAAACAGCGTCTCGTTCCTGTTACACTAAAGTATATGAGGTCTCTAAACGCGAGACTTAAGTTAACTGACAAAGAACGACTTTACTATTCTAATTTAGAAAAGGGTTATGCTGGTGAACTAATCTTCGACCAACTACTCCTCACAAACCTCTCGCTTAACTGCCTCGTCTTAAATGATATCCTCCTAGAATCAAACAACAACGAATTTCAAAACGATACCTTTTTATTCTCACAAAATACATTATACCAATTCGAAGTCAAAAATTTTGAAGGTGATTTTTACATAGAGGAAAATAAATGGTATGCCGTTCCTAAATTTGATATAAAAAATCCACTCATCCAATTGGAACGTAACGAAACATTATTTCGCCAATTTGCTAAGGAACTTGGAATCCAAATTACAATTAAGCCGTATTTAATTTTTGTTAACCCTCATTTTCACCTATACCATGCCCCAAGAAATCAACAGATTATTTTCCCAACACAACTTAAGCGTTTTCTCCATAAGTTAAATAGGACATCATCAACATTAACTGACGTACACTATCGGATCGCCGAAGAAATACTATCTCATCATATTAACGTTTCAAAAAACATGAAAATACCGGAATATAGCTATGATAGTCTAGCGAAGGGGATGCTTTGTGGACCTTGTCATTCTTTAACAACCGAATACAAAGAGGACAAGCTGGTTTGTAAGAGATGTGGGCATTTTGAAGATATTGAATCCGCAATCACTCGCGCTGTCAATGAATTAATATTCCTTTTTCCGGATATTAAAATCACAGTAAAATTGGTCTCAGATTGGTGCAATGTGATTAAATCAAAGAAAAAGATACGTAGGATTTTGATGAAAAATTATAAACTTTTGAGACATGGCCAATCGTCTTATTATATCTAACATTTTATTTTGTAGCGAGTCTTGCATTGAGCTTTTTGGCGATGATTGTTACCTCTTCACCTGTTTTCGAGGGTTGGCGGGCACGATCAGACTTTGATCGTTACCTCTCCTCCTGTTTTCTAGGGTTGGCGGGTACAATCAGATTTTGATCGTTACCTCTTCTCCTCTTTTCATGGGCTATCGGGTACGATCATGCGTTGATTGTTACCTCCTCACCTCTTTTCGCAGCTTACGGGCACAATCACCGAAAGAATCCACTCCCCAAAACAAAACAACAAAAAAACCACCCTCGCAAAACGAGAATGGCATTTTAATCAATAATTACTTATTGAATTGTTGTTTAGCAGCATCTGCTAATTGTGCGAATGCTTGTGCATCAGTTACAGCAAGATCAGCAAGCATTTTGCGGTTAACTTCGATACCAGCAAGCTTAAGACCATGCATTAAACGGCTGTAAGAAAGACCGTTGATACGTGCAGCTGCGTTGATACGAGTGATCCATAATTTACGGAAATCACGTTTTTTCTGACGACGGTCACGGAATGCATATTGTAATGATTTCATAACCTGTTGGTTAGCTACTTTATATAAAGTATGTTTTGAACCGAAATAACCTTTTGCTAATTTAAGAACTTTTTTACGACGCTTGCGCGTTACTGTACCGCCTTTAACACGTGGCATGTAATTTCCCTCCTATATACGTTCGAGATTACTTAATGTTAGTTAATAAGAAACGAATGCGTTTGAAATCGCCTTTAGAAACAATTCCACTTTTACGAAGCTTACGCTTTGCTTTAGTAGATTTGTTAGCAAATAAGTGGCTTGTATAAGCGTGTGAACGCTTCAGTTTACCTGATCCGGTTTTTTTGAAACGCTTTGCAGCGCCACGGTGAGTTTTCATTTTTGGCATTAGAGCTTCCTCCTTGTTACTTGTCGTTTTTAGGTGTTAAGACCATAAACATACTACGGCCGTCCATTTTTGGATGTGATTCCACAGTTGCAACTTCTTTGCACTCTTCCGCAAAACGAACTAAAACACGTTGACCAATTTCTTTATGAGTAATCGCACGTCCTTTAAATCGGATTGATGCTTTTACTTTATCGCCTTTTTCCAAGAATTTAATTGCATTTTTTAATTTTGTATTAAAATCATGCTCATCGATTGTTGGACTTAAGCGAACTTCTTTAGTAGTAATGATCTTTTGATTTTTACGCGCTTCTTTTTCTTTCTTCTGTTGTTCGAATCTAAATTTTCCGTAGTCCATAATACGGCCTACTGGAGGCTTTGCATTCGGAGCAACTAAAACGAGATCAAGATTAACGCGTGCAGCGATTTCAAGAGCTTCAGTTTTTGTCTTAATCCCCAACTGCTCGCCATTCTGGTCAATGAGACGAACTTCACGGGCACGAATACCCTCGTTTAACAACATGTCTTTGCTAATAGTTAGACACCTCCAAGGTTTTTTCAGCGAATACAACGTTTGGATCAAGAATTAGAAAATCGGAGAAGTTGTTTCCTAACACCGAATCTCACCTTTTGATTACGCTCAAAGTTGAATTGGCACATACAAAACCGCTTATAATGCAAATAAAAAAGTGTGGATGAATTCACCCACACTTACGAAAACAATACAAAACAGTCATGTTTATCCGTAAACCTGCCGACAGCGCTTTAGCGTCAATCAGGTGAGAAGCGGGTGCTTCTTCTTTTTCTCAAACTCGTATTCAATTTACCAGAGTAACTATATCACAAAGAATGACAGTGTGTCAAACCGAAATTTTTTTAGCAACAAAGAGAATCTTAACAAACAATTCGGCTTTTGACAAGCACTTTTTTTAAAAGTAAAGAAACACGCCTTTACACACGGTCATCATCGACGAGCCATACCGCTTATTTATGAAGCAGCACGGCCCATCTGACCATGTAACGCGGTAGCTATTTGGTGAATTCTACTATTAACGATTCACTTCCGCTTTTAAATCCGCAATAAATTGCTCAAACGAAATAGTTTCAGAATTTTGTTCGCCATATTTGCGGACGTTCACTGATTTCGTTTCCACTTCCTTATCACCAACCACGAGCATGTATGGAATTTTTTGCATTTGTGCCTCGCGAATCTTATAGCCGATTTTCTCGTTACGGCCGTCTAATTCAACACGGAAACCTGTTGCTTTAAGTTGAGCCTGAACTTCTTTTGCGTAATCAAAATGAACATCAGGAGAAACTGGAATTACTTGAACCTGAACTGGTGCAAGCCATGTTGGGAAGGCTCCTTTGTATTCCTCGATTAAGAAGGCAACAAAACGCTCCATGGTTGATACAACCCCACGATGAATAACAACCGGACGATGAGGTTTGCCATCTTCGCCAACATAAGTAAGGTCGAATCGTTCAGGTAATAAGAAATCAAGCTGTACAGTCGATAATGTTTCATCCTTACCAAGAGCTGTTTTCACCTGTACATCTAGCTTTGGACCGTAGAATGCAGCTTCACCTTCTGCCTCATAATAATCTAAACCTAAATCATCCATCGCTTCCTTCAACATGCTTTGCGCTTTTTCCCACATTGCATCATCATCAAAATATTTTTCAGTATCCTGTGGATCACGATAAGACAAACGGAATGAATAATCTCCAAGATCGAAATCTTTGTATACCTCTAAAATAAGGTTTACAACACGTTTGAATTCATCTTTAATTTGATCTGGACGGACGAAAACATGGGCATCATTCAAAGTCATTCCGCGAACACGCTGCAAGCCTGATAGAGCACCAGACATTTCATAACGGTGCATTGTTCCAAGCTCCGCAATACGAATTGGCAGCTCACGGTAGCTGTGAATGGAGTTTTTGTAAACCATCATATGGTGAGGACAGTTCATCGGACGTAAGACGAGTTGCTCATTGTCCATATCCATAACCGGGAACATATCTTCTTGATAGTGGTCCCAGTGACCAGATGTCTTATAGAGATCTACACTACCCATGATTGGAGTGTACACGTGATCATAACCTAGGCTAACTTCTTTATCAACGATGTAACGCTCAATTATACGACGAATTGTTGCACCCTTTGGCAACCATAATGGTAAACCTTGACCGACCAATTGCGAGTTTGTAAAAATATTTAACTCTTTGCCGATTTTACGGTGATCCCGTTCTTTTGCTTCTTCTAGAAGTCTTAAGTGCTCTGCAAGGTCTTCTTTCTTGAAGAAAGCAGTTCCGTAAATTCGTTGAAGCATTTTATTATCGCTATTTCCACGCCAGTAAGCACCGGCAATGCTCAATAATTTGAATTCCTTAATTTTACCTGTTGATGGCACATGAACACCACGGCAAAGGTCGAAGAAATCACCCTGTTTGTACAAAGTAACCGTTTCTTCTTCAGGAATGGCTTCGATTAATTCGAGCTTGTATTCATCGCCAATTTCTTTGTAAATTTGAACGGCATCATTGCGGCTCACTTCTTCACGAACCACTTCAATATTTTCTTTAACGATTTTTGCCATTTCTTTTTCAATTAAAGGTAGATCTTCTGGAGTTAACGATTGCTCTAAGTCAATATCGTAATAAAAACCGCCTTCAATTACTGGGCCAACCCCAAGTTTTACGTTTTTATATATACGCTTTATGGCTTGAGCCATTAAGTGAGCAGTACTGTGGCGAAGCACTTCTAATGCATCCTGATGTTCAGGAGTAACGATTTCAATCGCTCCATCCTCTTCAATCTGACGGCGTAAATCGATCATTTGCCCGTTAAGCTTACCGGCAATGGCTTTCTTTTTTAGTCCTGGACTAATGGAAGCAGCAATTTCCTCTGTTGTCGTTCCTTGAGGAAACTCCTTTACTGTTCCATCTGGAAACGTAATTTTCACAACATCTGCCATTGATTTTTCCTCCTCTTTTATGTAGCGCTTTAACGCGATGGGGGACTGTCCCCCACCGCTTTAGCGCGGTAAAATAAAAAAACTCGTCCCTATAGAAGGGACGAGTTTATTAAACACGTGGTTCCACCCTAGTTCACATTTTTCCGAATCTAGCCACAAACGGCCAACCTATTCAGAAAACGACTTTGGTTCTGGTAACGGCAGCGCCGTCAGCTACTACTAATGAAAGTAAGACTTATAGCCTATGCTTCATCCCATTCACAGCTGAAGTTCAAAGGTGGTAAGCATTCGATTCGTGTTGGGAAGCTTCCAGCCCTGTCTTCCCTCTCTTGAAACCGTAAAAGAATACCCATGTCCTTATCATCACAAAAATGATTATTGTTTTATGTACGTAATTATAGTGTGTCATTTTAGGAAAATCAAGGGATTCTTTTTTCACTGTCAATACACTCGAGCTTTCGTTTCTTAAAGAGCGAAATACTTTCGATTAATACTCTCTCTTCGAAAATATTTCGAATTGTACGGATTAATGGTTGTTCGGGCTCTTTTGAGTATAAGTAAATGGATTTAGGAGCAATCGATAATAAGGGGGCAATCGTTGTTGAATCTACATAGACTGGATGATTGATGAGCAACTTACGGTCAATCATCTTCGTTAACTGCATACGCTTGATTTCTGTGAATTGCTCATCAAAGAACATCACATCGTCATCAATCAAAATATGCAAGCAACGAAGCATCGCCGACCGAGTCGAAACAAAATCACGCAATGTTTGAATAAACATTTGATATTCCTGCTCCAGCTTGTATTCGTCTATTGAAAGCTCCACATACTTCTCTAGCCTGGAAAAAAATTCACGCAACCTAAAGGTTACAAACGAATCGAATGAAAACGCAATTTCCTTTTTCATCACCTGATGAATTGCCTGTTTTAAAAGATTTTTCTCTTCTCTGTCTTTAACAAGCTCAGCAAGTTCCTTGCGTTCTCCCTCTAAGATGGAATGGATGATTTCAAGGATTTGCTGAATTTCCTCCTCATCAGAATAAAAAAACTGATCAGTAATAATAGAACGAAACCATTCGTCACATTTTGTATGAAGAATGAAGTGATAAAATTGTTTTTTTATTTCATCGAAGGCTTGGTCAGTCAAAGCCTCTGTTTTGATTTTTATTATAGTGCTGTCCTCAGAAAGAAGAATATGATTGTCAGGTTGAGAGGTTAATAGGTTCTTTTTTAATAAGCGATAAAAAGGCATGGCATCCTCTCTCCGCTGAAAATGGATTTCAATCAACCAAATTCCCCCTTTTTTTGAAATCTCTGATTCTATGTATATGGGGGGATGTCCAAAAATAGAAGCAAACGTACCGATTCAGCACATAAAAAATAAGCCAGTGAACACTTCACTGGCTTAAAACTAACATCATTATTTATTGACGACGGTTCGGTCCGTCAATTTGAATGGGATCAGTCAAATATTTAATGCGCTCCATAATTCTCCGCGCCTTCATTTTTTCTTCCTCACCGCGCTGGGTATAGGTTAAATGATGCTCCAGCTCATGAAAATCAAAATTTGAAGTAAAGAAAGTAGGTAGGTTTTCAAGCATTCGGTACTGTAAAATCGGACCTAATACTTCATCTCTTGTCCAGCTCGACATCGTTTCGGCTCCGATATCATCGAGCATGAGCACAGGTTGTTTTTTTAGCGTTTCAAGCTTTTCATTTAAGGTTGAATCGGCAATCGAATTTTTTAGCTCACGGAAAAGCTCCGGAACAAAGACAATCATGGAAGGGACCTGTTGGGCGGCTAATTCGTTGGCAATAGCACCTAATAAGAAGGATTTCCCTACGCCAAATTGTCCATATAGGTACAGGCCCTTCTGCTTTTTACCTGCTACATAATCTTCAACAAAGAGGTACGCCTTTTCAACTGCTTGTAATCTTCCGTTTGTGTTTACATCAATATCCTTAAAAGTCACATGTAGCAGATCCTTTGGAAAATGCATGCTTTGGATCAATTTTTCATTTTTACGCTTCTCATCATACATGACTTGGCGCGGACAGCGATCATATTGAATTTCAATCACATTTCGTCTAATCACAAGCTCTGGATGGTAGCCCTTCATTAAATTCGCACACGTATCAAGGCTCGCACAATTACGACATTCCTTGCTTTGCGTAGAATATTCATAGAGCTTCATTAAGCTTTTTTCAACAATGTCATTGGTTAATTCATCTCGATGCTCAGTTAAAAATGCCCGCACATCCGGATTATTGATAATATCCTGGCGCATTTTTTGATAACGCTGCTGAAAGCTCTCGTTTGCCCCGAGTCTTTTAAGTGTTTGTTTAATATTTTCCATTGAAGGATTCACCTCCTATTTTCTTAAATTCTTAATTTTTTCCTGTAGCTCTCGTTTTTTCGCTTCGAAATCAGTATCATCGACTTCGTCGACCTGAACAGCCGGTTTCTGATTGCCGGTCTCATTAAACCAATCAGGCAGCAATTCCGTCCTTGTCGCTTTTTTCTGTGTTGTCTTTTTCTTATTATTATTATCCTTTGGAGCCCATTGCTGGTATTCCTTATACTCACTTCTAGCAATCGTCATTGCGTCTTTAACATTGTTTATTTTTTTACGGGCCCAATGACTTGCAATTTTTTCAATATAGCTTTTTGGAAGCTTCATATCCATTTTGTACATGACAAATTGAATTAGAACATTTACGACCCCTGGCTGAAGCTTTTGTTGAAATAGAATATCCTCGATAATCTTTAAATCAACTTTTGAAGGCTCCCCGCCACCAGTATCACGCAATACTTGCCGTGGTGAGGTGTTTTCAAAATAAGAAATTTGCTTTTCTTCTTCAGTGTTTGGTTCCGTTTGTATTGATTTATATAAAACAGGCTGCGTTCGGTCCACCAATGTTGGCAGTCCACCATGGTGAAACTCGAACCAATCCCTCGCATATTTTCTTAAAGCAGAAATATCGGTCACGTTATGATCTGTGGCATCGATTACGATATTTTTCATTTGAATGGCGTCAATTCCATATAGGTATGCAAGCTGACTAATCGCTTCCTTTACCTCTTCTGTTAGAGCACTTTTTGGTACTAAGTTTTCAGTTAATCCTGCCGTCAATAATTCAAAATTAAAAGAGGAATGGGCCAATTGAATCCCGTCATTTTTCCTCCTACTAACGTGCTCCTGCCCTTTTTCAATGAACATATTTGGTGACCTGTTCATAGCAGATGGAGGAATAAGTTCAAACACTTCTTCATAGCCCTTCGTTACATTTTGAAAGCCTTTAATACCCTCTGCCCGCTTTGTACTAAAGAATTGTTTTATCCGAGCATATTGTTGATCGCCAATTTTCCGATATAAAGGAATATTTAATAAATCCGTTGTAAAAAACTTATCTGGTGCAAGTGGTGGTTTAAGTTGATAGATGAAATCCCTTTCCTCTTGCTCATCACGAACTAAAGTGGTAAGAAGGTTCATCCCCTCAAGTCTTAGCCTTGCATCATAAATCTCGTTTAGGTTTAGGTCCATTAAAAGCATTAATCGATGATGAGAGCTCGGCTTTGACCAAAGGCGATTTTCTTCTAACTCTCCCCAAAGCGTCATATATAAGCTTAAGCTTTTAGCACCAATCAATGGCTGATATAAAAATGTCAGTACTTTCCGATCGTACTCATGGAGTAATCCATTTGCGTTTACAACATAACGATCAATTGGAATTATCTCCTGCCAATGCTGGGTCATGAGCATCATACCTTTCGTAAAAAAAGAAGAGCTAAATCGTTCTCTTAGCTCGGGTTAAATTTCCTTTTTAATTAACTCTTTTAATTCCTCAATAAATACATTAATATCTTTAAATTGGCGATAAACAGAGGCAAAGCGCACATAGGCTACTTCATCAATTTTCGCCAGCCTATCCATAACCATTTCGCCAATACTGTCACTTTTTATTTCAGAAACCCCCTGATTTCGGAGTTCTTTTTCAACATCATGAGTAATGTCCTGCAATTCTTTCAAGGCGACAGGTCGTTTTTCACAGGCCTTAATCAGACCTCTTAAGATTTTTTCACGATTAAATTCTTCTCTTGTACCTTCCTTTTTCACGACAATAAGCGGAATCTCTTCTACTTTTTCAAAGGTGGTAAACCGATAACTGCATTGTTCACATTCACGTCTCCGGCGAATCGACTTCCCTTCATCAACAGGCCGAGAATCGAGAACACGTGTATTATGGTGTTGACATGAAGGGCATTTCATATTCGTCAGCGCTCCAATTCCTAAAGGTATTTTTATCATCTTTATTCTACATACTATCTTATAAAAAAGACGTGGCTAGGACAAGGGCTCCCAGAAACAATCGCAAAAAAAGACGAAAAAAAACTGCTTACCGAAAATCGGCAAGCAGTTTGATAAAAAGATTAAGGTTGATTAACCAACTTTTATGGGAGAATTCTCCATTACTTTTGCTACATGCTTTAATAAATCAACTACACGGCAAGAATAACCCCATTCATTATCATACCATGCAAGTACTTTTACTTTGTTGTTGCCAATAACCATTGTCGATAGACCATCAATAATGGCTGAGTGTTCATTTGTATTAAAATCAACAGAAACGAGTGGCTCATCTGTTAAATCTAAAATCCCTTTTAATGGACATGGCAGCAGCCGTTAAGAATGCAGAGTTTACTTCATCAGCCGTTACGTCTCTTTTTAAGTCCACAACTAAATCCACCAATGAAACATTTGGTGTTGGAACCCGTAAGGCCATTCCGTGAAGTTTACCAGCCATTTGTGGCAACACTAATGAAAGCGCTTTGGCTGCACCTGTAGAAGTTGGGATGATGGATTGAGCGCAGGCACGAGCACGACGCAAATCTTTATGTGGGTTATCAATATTTTTTTGGTCATTTGTATAGGCATGTACGGTTGTCATTAAACCATTTACAATTCCAAATTGTTCTTCAAGCACCTTCACTACAGGGGCTAAACAGTTCGTTGTACACGAGGCATTTGAAATAATATCGTGTTTTTCAATGTCAAGTTTGTCTTGATTTACACCCATAACGATCGTTACATCTTCATTTTTTCCAGGTGCAGTTAAGATGACCTTTTTTGCTCCTGCATCTAAGTGTAATGCTGCTTTTTCACGTGCGTTAAATTTTCCAGTTGCTTCAATGACGATATCGATTCCGATTGCGCCCCATGGTAATTCCTTCGGATCACGGTTCGCGTATAACTGAACACGCTTTCCATTTACAATAAGACAATCGTCATTTGGAATGACTTCACCAGGGAATTTGCCATGAGTGGTATCATATTTAATTAAATGTGCTAACGTTTCTGCTGGGTAACTAGCATTGATCGCCACCACATCGATATCATCTTCAAGAATTGCCTTTCTAAATACCATTCTTCCAATTCGTCCAAAACCATTAATCGCGACCTTTGTCTTCATTTTATGGCTCCTTTCGCAATATGTTATACTTTATTCAACATTTTATTGTAATTAGTATAACATATTAAAACGAATTTGTACTCAATAAAATGCGGAAATTATAAAAGTTTTACAATTAAAAGTAGTAATTACGTTAATTATGCTTACATAATAAATTGAATGTGTTGAACACAAGCAAACAATAAACACAAAAAAAGGAGCCAAAATAATAATAGGTTCCGTTTCCTATTGCAAAACATCTATATGCACAGGAAAATGCAAACAAAAATGTAATCCTTTTTTGTACTATAAAAGGTAGGACAATTTGTAAGGATAGAGAGAATAAAAAACATTGGAACTAGCAAGGGCTTTGGATTGTGAATTATTTCTGCCTTCTAACGTACAAGTTTTTGTGTAGGTATAAGAATTCATAAGCGTAAAATTTTCCCCTAATGTATATAGAGGAGGCTAAATAAGTGGATATAAGGGAAGAATTTACCTTTAACGGCTTTAAATAGGACAAAATTCAAGGCTTTGGACCATATAAGGGGAAAAACTTCCCTTATCTTTCGGGAAATGGGGATATTTCCCAATTTAAGTGGATTTTCTTCCCTTATTTTTCGTTTCTAGTCAAGTCGATACTAAGATACAACAGAGCCTGAACTTAATACCCATTTGCCAGTAAATTGCAGCGTATTTTGCGGCGGTACTATTTACTGGCAATTGTACCCCCACATTTTAATATACAAATTCCCCTATAAATTCTCCCAAAATTTTTATCGAAATCCTTTTATATCAACAAAAATAGACCTCCAAATTAGCATAAAATTTGAAGGTCATTTTGCATTACATATTTAATGTTTGCGATAGTTAACAGAACCAGTCACCACAATAAGCTCCTCTTTTACAATCCTATTTAGTAAAACCCCAATTTGTTAAAATATTAATTAATTGTTTTTTTGTGTCGTCGATTGAACCATTGTTATCAATCACAGCATCAGCCAAAGTCAATTTGTCTTTTAACGGAAGCTGGGAGGCAATTCGCGCCATTGCTTCTTCTTCTGAAAAACCGTTGCGCTCCATTAGTCTAGCCAGTTGGGTCTGTTCATCCACATATACAACAATGACCTTTTCCACCATATGCGTTAGCTTACTTTCAAATAGGAGTGGAATATCTAATACAATAAATTCATATCCTGCGATGAGATACTGCTCCTTTTTTCGGAGCATGTTTTCTCTCACGGCTGGATGAACGATACTATTTAATATTGCACGCTTATCTTCATTTGGAAAAATAATACTTCCTAATTTAAGGCGATCAATGGAGCCATCCGCTAATAGTATTTCTTCACCAAAGTAAGCGACAATCTCCAAATAAGCTTTTTCACCTTTTTCAACCGCTAAGCGCGCTTCCTCATCTGCATCAATTACCGGAATATTAAGCTCCTTCAGCATCATTGAAACGGTGCTTTTTCCGCTCGCTATTCCTCCAGTTAACCCAATAATGACTGACATATATTTTCCCTTCCCTTTTGACTACTACAGTTTCCAAATTCCAATTATGATTAATAATATACCTGGGATAAAAGAAAACTTTTGAATCCACTCATATCGTGCAAATAGCACACCTAATTTCATCCCCATAAAAACAAATAATGAACTCATGACCGCAACCGAGATGGCTAAATATAGAGGTGAATAGCCTAACATGGCTGCACCAATTCCAGCCCCAAATGCATCGAGTGACAAAGCTAATCCGAGCATGAATGCCTCTAAACCTGTAATCGTGCCAGATTGGTCAAAATCGGCAGACATTGGCTTTCTTAATATTTGGATAACAAGTCCCAACGATTTTATTTCCAAATTAATCAAAGGACTTTCATCATGAGGTAGGTCTTTTGTTTTTTCTGGACGAAAAAATTGAAATAAGACCCAGGCCCCTAGCAAGATGAGAACAATCCCTCCAAGGCTTTGGGCAACATCCGGTGAGAACAGCTTTTCGATAAAATGCCCAACCGTCATCGACAAAATTAAGATTCCAGCGGAACAACATGAAATAATTAAAATGGATAGTAACGGTATCCTCATCTTCCGCAAACCATAAGTGAAGCCTACACTAAAACTGTCAAGACTGACAGCAAACGCTAGTAGAAAAAGTGAGATCATCTGGGCCATAATATAGGGCTCCTTCCTGTCAATCGCTACGATAGTATATGGAAGGAGCCCATCCATTGTTAAATGAAGCTCTTAAGTTCTTTATATTTTCTGACAGGACGGGCAAAAATGAGTTCCCCGACCGCCAACTGTTATTTTCTGAAGCTCAGTACCACATCTTTGACACGGCTCTGCTTTTTTACCATAAACAAATAACTCCAATTGAAACATCCCAATTTGACCTTGCGAATTAACATAAGATCGAATCGTACTCCCGCCTTTTTCAACCGCCTCTGATAAGGTTCTAACAATCTCCTCATGAAGCACCTCAATTTCAGCGCTCGTTAAAGTCGATGAGATCCGCTCCGGGTGAATCCTTGCCCGAAACAACGCTTCATCAACATAAATATTCCCAAGACCGACAACAGTCCCTTGATCCAACAGATGTACTTTTACTTTTCGATTAGTCTTTGACAGTTTTTGCGCCAAATAATCTTTTGTAAATTGCGGGGAAAATGGCTCTAAGCCTAATTTTGCTAATGGTTCTTGATCAAATTCCGTTCCCTTTTGAAACAAATGCATCGTTCCAAACTTACGAACATCCTTGTAGCGAAGTTCTGTTCCGTCAGTAAAATGGAAAATGATATGAGTATGCTTTTCAACCGGCTTCGTCCCTGGAACACACCATATTTCCCTTCCATTCTTAAATGAGAAACGAGTG
This sequence comes from Bacillus sp. T3, assembly GCF_033449965.1. Classification (NCBI taxonomy): domain Bacteria; kingdom Bacillati; phylum Bacillota; class Bacilli; order Caryophanales; family Bacillaceae; genus Bacillus; species Bacillus sp. T3. Next base: position 1,157,767 of record NZ_CP137761.1, on the reverse strand, counting down.
CAAAATCATCACTGTAAAAAATGATAAATTTACCGCGTCTTCCCATCGAATGAATTGTCTGCCCCTTTAATGCATCCTGGAATTGGATCACTTCATCGGGACGCTTCACCATCTTCGGCCAAAAAACAGAAACACGCTCAATTTCTTTGCCTATGACCAAGGCCTCTAACGTTCTCTTAACAGTCTCTACCTCTGGTAGTTCTGGCAAGCTTTATTTCCACCTTTCTCCACGATTATTTCGCATCAAACCAAGTAGGTCCGTATGCATAATCGACCTTTAATGGCACCATCAGCTCGATGCAATGCTCCATAACCTCTGGAACAATTTTTTTCAAAATCTCAATTTCTTCCTCAGGAGCTTCAAAAATCAATTCATCATGCACCTGTAACAATAGTCTTGATTTTATTCCTTCAGCTTTTAGTCTAGCTGCCATATCAATCATCGCCTTTTTGATGATATCAGCCGCACTCCCTTGAATTGGAGTATTCATCGCGGTTCGTTCCGCAAAGCTACGGACATTAAAATTACGTGCTGTAATCTCCTGGGATATAACGACGACGTTGGAGCAATGTTGAGACATACCCTTTTTGCTTGGCATCCTGAACGATTTCTTCCATATATTCTTTTACACTTGGATAGCTTTCTAAGTAGCGCTCGATAAATCGCCCTGCTTCTTTTCTTGTAATCCCTAAATTTTGCGAAAGACCATAATCACTTATTCCATAGATAATACCAAAGTTAACCGCCTTTGCTTGACGACGCATATTACTCGTCACTTCTTCTTTTTCGACATGGAATACATCCATAGCGGTTTTCGTGTGAATATCTAATCCTGCATTAAAAGCTTCAATTAGCTTTTGATCCTCGGCAATATGAGCCAACACTCTTAATTCAATTTGCGAGTAGTCAGCAGCAAAAATCAACCAGCCTGGCTCAGATGGAACAAAGGCTTGGCGGATCTTCCGCCCCTCCTCTAATCGTATTGGAATATTTTGCAGGTTAGGATCCGTCGAGCTCAATCTTCCAGTCTGGGTTAAAGCCTGGTTAAATCGTGTATGCACTTTCTTCGTGATCGGATCCATGACCTTTAACAAACCCTCAATGTAGGTGGACTGCAATTTCCCTAATTGACGGTAATGCAGGATTTCACGAATAATTTCATGATGATGTTCAAGCTTTTCTAAAACATCAGCCGAAGTGGAATATCCCGTTTTAGTCTTTTTGATTGCCGTTAGTCCTAATTTTTCAAATAAAATAATACCGAGCTGTTTCGGTGAATTAATATTGAATTCCTCACCTGCAAGTAAATGAATTTTCCTTTCAAGACTTGCTAGACGATGATTGTTCTCCTCTCCCATTTTAAGAAGTCGGTCTTCATCAATTTTGATTCCTTGGAACTCCATATCGGCTAAAATGAGTGAAAGAGGCATTTCTAAATCTGTAAATAATTCATATTGCTGGTTTTCTGTTAATTCCAAAACGAGCTTTTCTGATAGAATTTTCAGCGCGAACGCTTTCCGAACTATATGGTCCGCAAGCTTATCAACCTCTGGAATTTGGCGTTTTGCCCCTTTTCCATAAACTTGATCATCCGTCATCACATCATGAAATTCATAGCGTTTGGCAATCGCAGCTACCTCATTACCCGTTTCAGACGGATTAAGAATATAGGAAGCAAGCAATAAATCAAATGTAATCCCGCTTAAATGTATATGATGATGTCGTAATGCCACCTCAGTTCGTTTTGCATTGAAGACAATTTTTTGCTTCGTTTCATCCTCGGCCCATTCTTTAAAGGTTGAGGATTTCAAGGCATTCTCTAAAGTAATAAAATAATTCCCGTTGTCATTTGCAAGAGAAAGCCCAATGATCTTTCCATGCTGATAATTTTCCTCCAAAATTTCAATATAAAAAGCCGTTTCTCCAGGTTAGGATTTGTTCCGTTACATCCTCAATGACATCAAAATCAATCGTTTGTAATTCTTGTGTTGATTCCTCCTCTGTGTCGTTTCCAATCCGCTCTAATAATGTTTGGAATTCAAGTTCTTTAAAAAGCTGGACTAGCTTGTCCTTTTGATATCCTTCGTATTCCATTTCTGATATTTCTAATTCAACAGGGGCTTCCGTTGTAATTGTCGCAAGCTGTTTACTCATCTTCGCCTGTTCGGTGAACTCTGCCAATTTTTCTTTTAATTTATTTCCATTCACCTTGTCAATAGAAGACAAAAGCTGTTCTAACGTATCAAACTCCTTTAATAGCTTAATGGCTGTTTTTTCTCCAACTCCAGGGACACCTGGAATGTTATCAGAGGAATCCCCCATTAAACCTTTCATATCGATAATTTGGCCAGGAGTTAGTCCATATTTTTCTTGGATATGTACAGGAGTATAAATCTCCATATCGGTGATTCCTTTTTTTGTAATACAGACTGTGATGTTTTCAGAACTCAATTGAGTTAAATCCTTATCCCCTGAAATAACTTTAACTTCAAAACCGTCCTTTTCTGCTTGGCGAGAATAGGTTCCAATAATATCATCGGCTTCATAATTTTCAAGCTCATACCTAGAGATCCCATATGAATCTAACAGTTCGCGTATAAACGGAAATTGTTCAGAAAGCTCTGGTGGTGTTTTTTGTCTACCACCCTTGTATTCAGTAAACGTTTGATGCCTAAAGGTCGTTTTTCCAGCATCAAAAGCTACAAGAATATGGCTTGGCTTTTCTTCCTCAAGAATTTTCATTAAAATCATCGTAAAGCCGTAAACAGCATTTGTATGTATACCTTTTTGATTATTTAACAAAGGCAATGCAAAAAAAGCTCTATAAGCAATCGAATTCCCATCAATTAAAACGAGTTTTTTACTCAAGCGATTTATCCTCCTTTATCACGCATGCAGCCACTATCTTTTCCCCATTTTATCATGAGTTGTTTAGTAAAACCAAAGGGGAGATTATGAATTAGATGTGCGACTGGGGGACTAGTGTTCTATTGGGAACGACAAAAAAACGAAGGGGGGATTAACCTTCGTTTTTTTAGCCATGCATATTTAATGGGGGTGGGGATTACATCTTTTAGTTTACTGGTGAATTATTAACAAAATATAAACAGACTATTACATCTTCATTAATTTTTACGAGAATTCCAGTTAGGTTAATTTTTTCTTCAGTAAAATCGTAAAGGTGGTACCTTTTCCTACCTCACTTTTCACTGATATCGTCCCTTTGTGCGCTTCGATTAAATGCTTGACGATTGCTAAACCAAGACCAGTCCCCCCTGAGTTTCGACTTCTTGCCTTGTCAACTCTGTAAAAGCGTTCAAATATTCTCGGAATCTCATGTTTTTCGATTCCAATCCCTGTATCTACGACTTTTACTTGCACTTTGCTCTCTTTTTCTTCCATTAATATGGTGATTTTCCCATTTTTCGGAGTGTACATAATGGCGTTATTAATGACATTGATAAAAACCTGCTTAAGTCGAAACAAATCCCCCTCAAGCATTAGGCTTTCATGTTGTGTTTCAAACGTTATCGCAATTCCTTTTTCGGTCGCTTTTTTATTTAACATCGTAATTACTTCATTCAAAATCGAAATAAGATTAATTTCTTTAATATCTAGTTTAAAGCGGTGCTGTTCAATCCTCGATAACTCTAATAAATCTTGAATTAACGTTTGCAGACGATCACTTTCCATTAAAATTATATTTAAAAAGGCCTCTAACGATTCCGGGTCATCCTTAGCCCCATCCAAAAGTGTTTCGGTAAATCCTTTGATTGAAGTGATCGGAGTTTTAAGCTCATGTGAAACGTTAGCAACAAAATCTTTTCTAGTTTGCTCTAGCTTCTTCAATTCGGTAATGTCATGGAAAACAAGTAAGGTTCCTTTCCATACATCATTTGTCCCAATAATCGGTGCTCCAAATACTTCAAAATGGCGGATATCAATCCCAAGTGGAAGTACCATATGGCGCTTAACTTGCTGCTCTGTAATGAATATTTCCTCGACTAAATCAGAAATTTCTCGATGTTCGATAACCTCGTAATAAACACGATATAAATATCTCTCAGGCCTTACATGAAAAACCTCTTTAAATGCCCGATTGATTAACGAAATATAGCCGCGATTATCAATTAAAATGAGACCACTTCCCATATTTTCAATTAACGTGGTCAGGCGGTCTTGTTGCATTTCTGTTGCCTTCATCATTTCCTGAAGATTTCTGGCCAAAATATTTATAGAGGTACTGAGCATCCCAGTTTCGTCAACATGATCCTCAAAGGTTCTAGCTCGGTAATTCCCTTTTGCCAGTTCCATCGCAACATTTGTTGCCGATTCAATCGGCTTTATGTATCGTGATGTAATACTTCCACCCAAAATGCCAATCACGATTAAAGCTAAAATAAAGCTAATGACAAGTAACCACCAAATCTTACTATACGCCTGTTTTAAGACATCCATTTCAGTGCTAAGAAACACGTAACCTTGTTTTTCATTATCAATTTTAAGTGGATACCAGTAATAATGAAGCTGAGTTCCATTATAATTTTCAACAACATCCTGTTCCGTTTGTTTCTTTGCAATAATGCCTTGCAAAATTTCTTGATGTCGATCCTTATCAATCGTTTTTGATAGTTCACTACTATCAAATTGAATTTTTCCATTTAAGTCTGTGATTGAAATTCTTGCATCGAGAAGTTTACTTAGCTCATTTATTTTTTTACGGTTAACTGTGTTGATTCCACCATTTTCTTCTATGTAGGAAGTAACTAAACTGCTTTCCTTTTGCAGTCGTTCATTAATTGTATTTGTATAATAATGTTTAAATAGCTGACCCAATAACAACCCTAAACCAATCAACACGGCAAAAATTAGGGTAATTAAAGCAAACAGTAGCCTAGTTCGGAATTTTATCATTTCCTTTTGGCTCCTCTAATTTATATCCTAGACCGCGAATTGTTTTAATATAAACCGGTTTTTTTGTATTAGGCTCGATTTTGTCTCGGAGGTGACTGATGTGTACATCGACAATTCTTGTATCACCTGCGAAATCATAATTCCAAACCGCACTTAATAATTGATCTCGCGTTAGAACCTTCCCTTTGTGCTTCCCTAAATGAACAAGCAGTTCAAATTCCTTTGGTGTAAGCTCCAATAGCTCTCCGTTAATAAACGCTTCAAAATGATCGGGGTAGATAGCTAAATCTTTAATTGCAATATGGTCCTCTTGAACCTCTTGAGGTGGTTGGACTGGTTGCTGAATTTCAGTCCTACGTAATATCGCTTTTATTCGCGCAACCACTTCGCGCGGACTGAATGGTTTTGTCATATAATCGTCTGCACCGAGCTCTAATCCAAGAATTTTATCAAACTCATCATCCTTAGCTGTTAACATTAAAATTGGTGTTAACACTCTTTGCTGACGCAACTGTTTGCAAACCTCTATTCCATCCATTCCTGGTAGCATTAAATCAAGAATGATCATATCAAATTCCTCTGTTAACGCTAAATCCCTACCTGTAGTACCGTCTAAAGCAGTAGTTACCTTATATCCTGATTGCTCTAGATTATATTGAAGTAGAGTTACAATCGATTGTTCATCATCCACTACAAGAACTCTTTTTTCCATAATGGCCTCCGCTATCATATTCCATAATATTCTGTCATTTGTTTTTCATCTAATTCCATCATAGTAGATATTCAAAGATTTCGCCAAGAACTCGAAAATTATTTACAAATACTTAACAAATTTAATAAAACTTACACAATATTGAAGGTCATATGCGGTATGAACGAACAATTTAAATACGAAAAATACAAAAAAGGTTCGGTAATTGTCACCCGAACCTTTTAGCATTCTATTAAACTAATGCGCCCATTACGTTACGTACTGCCTCCGCAGAACGATCTAGAGCAACTTTTTCATCTGGAGTTAAATCAAGCTCAATAACTTTTTCAATTCCGTTTCCACCAAGGATTGTAGGAACGCCAAGGTAAATACCAGTATACCCATATTCCCCTTCAAGGTATGCAATAGAAGGAAGAATCCGTCTATGATCTTTGAGAATGGCTTCGCACATTTCAACAAGAGAAGCAGCTGGGGCATAGTATGCGCTACCATTACCTAGTAGGTTAACTATTTCGCCGCCACCTTTGCGTGTGCGTTCAACAATTTGCTCTAAGCGAGCTTGTGGAATTAGTGTAGTTAATGGAATACCACCAGCAAAAGAGTAGCGAATAAGTGGAACCATGTCATCACCATGTCCGCCCAATACGAAACCAGTAATATCTTTAACTGATAAATTGAGCTCATGGGCAACGAAAGTACGGAAACGAGCTGTATCAAGAACACCTGATTGACCGATTACGCGGTTTTTAGGGAATCCTGTTTCTTTAAAAATTGTGTAAGTCATTGCATCAACTGGATTTGTTAATACAATGATGAATGCGTTTGGAGAGTATTTTGCAATTTCTTTCGCAACGCTCTTCATAATTTTCTGGTTTGTTTGAACTAAATCATCACGGCTCATACCAGGCCTACGAGCAATACCAGCTGTAATAACCACAATATCTGAATCAGCAGTATCTGCATAGTCAGATGTACCAATAATTTTAGCGTCAAAGCCTTGAACTGGACTAGCTTCTAACATATCTAGAGCTTTCCCTTTAGTTGGATTTTCCAATTGTGGAATATCAACTAATACTACATCTGCCAATTCTTTTTGAGCGATTAAGAAAGCAGTAGTGGCCCCTGTAAATCCTCCACCAATAACAGATACTTTTTTACGATTAATTGCCATTTGTATACCCCCCTTTAATTCATTAAACCCAATTTTTTTAGCACGTAAAGATGTACTCCTGTTATTCAAAGCCTTGAAAATGTTAAACTCAAGGCGCAGAGGCTGTTAAAGCCATGCACCTTGAGTTGTAGCATTACTATTTTATTCCATGTTTTTAATTAATTCGTCACCGAATTCTGAGCATTTCACTTCTGTAGCTCCATCCATTAGGCGAGCAAAGTCATAGGTTACAACTTTAGAAGCAATGGACTTCTCAATTGATTTAACAATCATATTAGCCGCTTCAGTCCAACCTAAGTGCTCAAGCATAAGAACACCAGAAAGAATTTCAGATGAAGGATTTACTTTATCAAGGTTAGCATATTTAGGTGCTGTACCATGTGTTGCTTCAAAAATTGCGTGTCCAGTTTCATAGTTGATGTTAGCTCCTGGAGCAATACCAATACCACCTACTTGTGCAGCAAGGGCATCAGAAATAAAGTCACCGTTTAAGTTCATCGTAGCAACTACATCAAACTCACGTGGACGTGTAAGAATTTGTTGTAAGAAGATATCAGCGATGGCATCTTTTACAATGATTTTTCCAGCAGCTTCTGCCTCAGCTTGTGCTTTGTTAGCAGCTTCTTGACCTTGTTGTTCAACTAATCTGTCATATTGAGCCCAAGTGAATACTTTATCGCCGAATTCTTGTTCAGCAAGCTCGTAGCCCCAGTTTTTGAATGCACCTTCAGTAAATTTCATAATGTTACCTTTATGTACAATAGTTACTGATTTACGACCTTCTTTAATTGCATAGTTGATAGCAGCACGAACTAAGCGCTTTGTACCTTCTTCAGAAACTGGTTTAATCCCAATACCAGATGTTTCAGGGAATCTAATTTTTGAAACTCCCATTTCTGTTTGTAGGAAGTTGATTAATTTTTTAACTTCTTCACTACCTTTTTGGTATTCAATACCTGAGTAGATATCTTCAGTATTTTCGCGGAAAATAACCATGTCAGTGTCTTGTGGACGTTTAACTGGTGAAGGAACACCTTCGAACCAACGTACAGGACGTAGACACACGAATAAATCTAATTCTTGTCTTAAAGCAACGTTTAATGAACGGATTCCGCCACCTACAGGAGTTGTAAGAGGTCCTTTGATTGCGATTAGGTATTCATTAATTAAATCAAGAGTCTCTTGCGGTAGCCATTCACCTGTTTGGTTGAAAGCTTTCTCACCTGCTAATACTTCCTTCCAAACGATCTTACGCTCACCTTTATAAGCTTTCTCTACTGCTGCATCTAATACGCGTGAAGCTGCTCTCCAAATATCCGGGCCTGTTCCATCTCCTTCGATAAAAGGAACGATTGGGTTATTTGGTACATTCAATACTCCATTTTTTACTGTGATTTTTTCTCCTTGCATGTCTTTCTCCCTCCAAGTCATGAAAATGTGCAGACGACTCAATTGCTTGAGACAGTTCCGGTTTTATTTTAACAAAAACCGAACCGTAGTAGTCGCTGCACTAATCATTAATTTACAAAAAAACTGTCCCCTATATATTTTAATCAGTTTTTTTTGAAAAGTAAAATATCAAGTTTTTTTCTTACGCTCTTTGCTCAACTGGCACATATTTTTGTAAAGAAGGACCAGTATAGTCCGCACGTGGACGGATGAGGCGGTTATTTTCGTATTGCTCTAAAATATGAGCCAACCAGCCAGATACACGGCTTACAGCAAAGATTGGTGTGAATAAATCATGGTCAATACCTAAGCTATGGTATACAGACGCTGAATAGAAATCAACGTTTGGTGGAAGTTTCTTTTCCCCTGTAACAATCGCTTCGATTTTAGTTGACATGATATACCATTGTGGCTCACCAGTTAATTCTGTTAATTTTTCAGACATTACTCGTAAGTGCTTCGCACGTGGATCACCTAAACGATAGACGCGGTGGCCGAAGCCCATAATTTTTTCTTTATTAGCAAGTTTACCACGGATATATGGTTCAACATTATCTAATGTACCAATTTCAGAAAGCATTTTCATTACTGCTTCGTTAGCTCCACCATGTAATGGACCTTTTAATGCACCAATTGCAGCTGTAATTCCTGGAATATACATCAGATAAAGTTGCCACACAAACACGCGCCGTAAACGTAGAAGCGTTTAACTCATGGTCCGCATGTAAAACTAACGCTTTATTGAAAGCTTCTACTGCGATTGCTTCAGGCTCTTTACCTGGATAACATGTATAGGAAGTTTTCAGCAATACTGTAATCCTTACGTGGTGCTACTGGTTCTAAGCCTTTTCTGATTCTAGAAAAAGCAGTAACAATAGTTGGTAATTTTGCTTGAAGACGGATAGCTTTACGGTAGTTTGCTTCTTCATCCATTAAATCTGCTTCATCATCATAAAGACCTAATAGAGAAACCGCTGAACGGAGGGCAGCCATTGGATGTACTTGATCGATTGGGTACATTTTGAAATGATCAAGAATTTCTTGTGGTAAACCTGCATTTTCAGCAAGTTGATTTTTTAGCTCCGCTAATTCTTGTGCGTTCGGAAGTCTGCGATGCCATAAAAGGTAGATAACTTCTTCAAAACTAGCATTTACTGCTAAATCATCAATATCATACCCTACATAAGTAAGGGTATCATCAATGATCGAGCTAATTGATGAAGTCGTTGCTACTACCCCTTCAAGACCACGTGTAACTGTCATAAAAATCTCTCCTTTTCTAAATAAAAATTCCCCATTAACCCTTTGTCTGTAAAAATCTGCTTCAAAACTAAAAACCCGTTTATTTTAAAGCGAGTCAGAAAGATACCCCTCTGTTCATATATGAGTAGATAACTACCCTAAAAAGTTAGCTGATAACAGCCAAGCCACAGACCAAAAAGAATTCTTTGATTGAGCGCTTACTCAGAATACTACCAAATAGAAATATAGTTTTGTAAACTTAATTTTTGAATTCACATTGTTGTTGTTTAGTTAAATCACAAGGTTAAAATGAATGAATTACCATTCAAAGTCAATTTTTAAACGAATTGTCAAAAAAGAAAAGGTTTTCATTTTTTACAAATTCATTATAAAGATGGTTATAATGTTTTTTTCGTATGAAGATTGACTTACAAATCTTATTATAAACAATTATCAGACTTTTGTGAACGAAAACGGCTTAATTTGTAAAAAAATAAATTATTTTGCCACGAAAACCTGAACGATTTTCATTGCCATATAGGCTATTCCAGCCCCAATTAAAGGTCCAACCGCAACGCCTTTGAACAACGAAATAGAGAGAATCGTGCCTAATACGAGTGCCGTTGTAATATGCGGATCTTCCGCAAGCAACACGACTCCACCTTTTGCTAAAAGAGCAACAGCCATCCCTGATAAAAGCGCAATCCACGCATATGGTGTTTTAAACGCTCCTGATAAATCTCTAAATCCGATGTCGCCGGAAGCAATAGGGGCTAGAACAGCAATGGTGATGACCGTCACTCCCCAATTGATGCCCTTTGATTGGAGATAGGAAAATACCTTTGCGTCCATCCCAACTACTTTCATCACTAAAAGAAACAACACAGCAATAATCATCGATTGATTTTTGGCAATAAACGCTACCACAAATAATATAGTTAAAAAAGCATATGGTTCGAAACTCAAATTCTTGCACCTCTTTAGTAGCATATTCCTTCATAAAACCTTCATCGTTACAGGACCATTTCCCATGCTAATATTGCTAAAAAATGTTAAAATACAGCTATTAAAACGGATAAAGGAGGAACTTTATTGACTAAAATTAACCTGTTTCGATTCCTTCGTTTTCTTTTCGTAATCGGTTTTGTCATACTCATAGTACTTAGCATTTTTTATTTATCTAAAATTACTTACCCCTTTATCATCGCTTTTATTATTGCCTTTATCATGAATCCGCTTGTTAATTTTTTAGAAACAAAAGGTAGAATGCCAAGGGCACTTTCTGTTTTCATCACGCTTATCTTTATTTTTGCAGTATTTGCAGGATTAATCACCTTGTTAATCGCAGAAATTGTAACAGGTGCCAATTATATTGCTGATGTAGTCCCTGATCATCTTGATACGATTATTACCTACATACAACAAATGGTAGCTGGGCAAATCCTGCCATTTTACCATCAAATCACAAATCTTTTTCAAAATCTTGATACAGGTCAGCAGGAGACCATTATCAATAATATTGAAAATGTCGGGAAAACATTTGGATCTACCGTTGGAAACTTTATCAAGAACTTTTTTGGAAATATCCCCAACATCTTATCATGGTTTCCAAATGCAGCTACTGTTCTTATCTTTTCACTTCTCGCGACGTTTTTTATCAGCAAAGACTGGTATAAGCTTTCAACTTTAGCAGGACGTTTTCTTCCAAGTCGCGCCAAAGCTAGTGGGAAAACTGTTTTTTTTGATTTAAAAAAGGCGTTGTTCGGTTTTTTAAAGGCACAAGCAACCCTCGTATCGATGACGACGATTATTATACTAATCGGTTTGCTTATTTTGCGGGTAGATTATGCGATTACGATTGCGCTCATAGCTGGTATTGTAGATATCATTCCATATCTCGGAACTGGCGCAATCTTCGTACCGTGGATTATTTATGAAATTATTACCGGTGAAACGGGTCTTGCAATTGGCTTATGTATAGTCTATATCATTGTCCTTGTTCAGCGTCAGGTGATGGAGCCGAAGGTGTTATCCTCGAACATTGGCCTTGATCCACTTGCTACCTTAATTGCCTTATTTATCGGCTTCAAATTAATTGGATTTCTTGGATTAATTGTCGGTCCAGTTACCTTAGTCATTATCAATACGCTGCATCGAGCAAAGGTATTTCATGATATTTGGGGATATATAAAAGGGAATGACATAAACACCAAAGCTTAACAATTGAGGAGGATGACTAGAAGCAGTCACCCTCCTTTTCATCGAATAATCTTGATTCTGCCATTTTGTAGACGTTTATTTAGAAACTTGGTGATTAGCTTTTTGCATACAACCCGAGAAGTCGGAATTAAAAGGAATAACCCCAAAATGTCGGTTATAAATCCTGGTGATAATAACATTGTCCCACCGATTAATACGCAAATTCCGTCTAAGATTGCCTCACCAGGAATCTGTCCATACTGGAGCTGCTCTTGCGCCCTTCTTAACGTTTCTAAGCCCTGTTGCTTAGCCAAGTAGGCTCCAATTCCCCCTGATAAAATAATCAGTAATATAGTAGGAAAAATTCCAATTGTTTTACCCGATAACAACAAAAAGCCAATCTCCGCAGCCGGAACAACAATTAAAAGCGCGATCAAATAACGCAACTTTTCTCCACTCCCTTTAACGTTTCAAAAAAGGATGGGAAGCTTAGCCCCATCCTTTTGACAATATTAGTGTAATCCTTATTTATTAAAGAACACTAGCATGGCCGTTATAAATCACGCCTCGCGCTGCATCAACGGTAATTTCTTGTCCATCCTTTAATAACTTGGTTGCACCTTCTGCACCAATAATAACAGGAATCCCTAAATTCAGACCAACTACAGCACCATGGCTTGTTAATCCGCCTTCTTCGGTAATTAAAGCACTGCATTTTTCAATTGCAGGCACCATGTCACGATCAGTACCTATTGTTACCAAAATATTTCCTTCTTTTACTTTGCTTAATGCATCACTTGCATTTTGCGCAATAACAACCCTACCATAAGCCGATTTGCGGCCAATCCCTTGAGCTTTAGCCAACACATCACCAACAATGTGAATCTTCATTAAGTTTGTTGTACCAGCTTCTCCAACAGGGACACCAGCTGTAATCACAACGAGGTCACCGTGCTTAACGATTGCACTGTTTACAGATGCATCTACAGCAAAATCTAACATTTCATCAGTAGTCGTTGCTTTTTGGCTAAATTGAGGATATACGCCCCAGACAAGCGCTAATCTACGTAACACATAATCATTCGAAGTTACAGCAACAATTGGTGCCTTAGGACGATACTTTGAAATCATTCTAGCCGTATGTCCACTCTCAGTAGGAGTAATAATGGCAGTAACATCTAAATTTAAAGCTGTATGAGCTACTGATTGACCAATTGCATCGGTTAAATTGTGTTCAGTGCTTTTACTGCGGTTTGAAAGAATTTCTCTATGATCTAAAGCTGTTTCAGCACGAGAAGCAATATTGTGCATCGTTTGTACAGCTTCCACAGGGTATTGTCCTGCAGCTGTTTCACCCGATAGCATGATTGCATCAGTACCATCAAAGATTGCATTGGCAACGTCACTAGCTTCCGCACGGGTAGGACGTGGATTTCTTTGCATTGAATCAAGCATTTGTGTCGCTGTAATGACTGGCTTTCCAAGTGCATTACATTTATTGATTAGTGCTTTTTGAACAAGTGGTACTTCCTCTGCAGGAATTTCCACACCTAGATCTCCACGAGCCACCATTAAGCCATCAGAAACAATTAAAATTTCATCGATGTGGTCTACACCTTCTTGATTTTCAATCTTTGGAATGATGTTAATATGTGTGGCCTTATTGTCTTCAAGCAATTGACGAATCTCTAAAACATCTGTTGCACGTCGAACAAAGGATGCAGCGATAAAGTCAACATTTTGCTCTATTCCAAAAAGGATATCCTGTGCATCCTTTTCAGTAATCCCTGGTAAATTAACTCGAACACCAGGAACATTGACGCCCTTTTTATTTTTTAATGTTCCACCGTTTAGAACCTTTGTTACAATCTCACCAATTTCTTTTTCAACTTTTAATACTTCAAGTCCAATTAAGCCGTCGTCAAGAAGAATAGTCGAACCAGGGTGAACATCATCAATTAACCCCTCATACGTAACAGAAAACTTCTCAGTTGTCCCAAGTACTTCAGTCATTGAGATTCTTACTTCTTGTCCAACAGCAAGTTCAATCGCTCCGTTTTCCATATTATTGGTACGGATTTCTGGTCCTTTTGTATCCAAAAGAATGGCAACATTTTTTCCTGTATTCTTTGCTGCTTCACGGATGTTTCGAATTCTTTCTCCGTGTTCATGATGATCTCCATGTGAGAAATTTAATCGTGCCACATTCATGCCAGCTTCTATTAACTGAGTAAGCTTTTCAACACTTTCACTTGCCGGGCCAATCGTACAAACAATCTTTGTTTTACGCATTTACAAAATCCTCCTGCAAATTAATTTCTCTTATATTGATAACTCTTTCGATAATTTTAACAAATCATAATCAACCTGATGCTTTTGAGCTAGTGCTTCAATGATGTCGTAATCAACTAAACGATTTCGTTCAATCCCTACAGCTCGTCCGCCTTTATTATTGATCAGAAGCTCGACTGCATGCGCTCCTAATCGGCTTGCTAAAACTCGGTCCGCTGCAGTAGGAGTACCACCGCGTTGAATATGTCCTAATACAGAAACACGAACATCGGCATTTGTCATAGCTTTAAGCTCATTTCCAAAATCAACACCACTTCGAACGCCTTCAGCAATCACAATAATACTATGCTTCTTACCACGCTCTGAGCCCTTTTTCAAACGGTTCAAGATTTCTTCCATGTCATAATTCTCTTCGGGAATTAAGATTGTTTCTGCTCCACCTGCTAAACCAGACCAAAGTGCGATATCACCTGCGTCACGACCCATTACTTCAATCACGAAAGTTCTTTCATGGCTTGTTGCAGTATCTCGAATTTTATCGATTGCATCGATTACTGTATTTAGCGCAGTATCAAAACCAATTGTTAATTCAGTTCCAGGAATATCATTATCAATTGTCCCAGGAACACCAACACAAGGGTAACCTTGCTCAGTTAAAGCTTTGGCTCCTCGATAAGAGCCATCACCACCGATGACAACAAGACCATCAATACCGTGAGCTTTTAATTGCTCAATCCCTTTTTGTTGCCCTTCTTTCGTTTTAAACTCTTCACAACGCGCAGAATACAGCATGGTTCCGCCACGATGAATGATGTCACCAACTGATCCTAATTCTAACTTTTTAATATTTCCACTGATTAAGCCTGCATAGCCACCATAAATCCCATAGACCTCTAAATTATGGTAGATTGCTTTTCTGACAACGGCACGAACAGCTGCATTCATTCCCGGAGCATCTCCACCACTGGTTAATACGCCAATTCTTTTCATGATGAATCACCTCATTAAATTAATAAATAAACTATGTAAATAATTTCTTAAAGCCGAGAAAAATAAGTTGACATTCTTATTATAATCAATATGCCATGGAATATTTCTAAAATAACACGAAGAAAGAGGTATAACAACTTATTCTTTACCTATATTTTTATAGACGGAATAGTTCGGAAACTGCAACCGCTTTATATTGGAGGTAAGAAAATTTTTGTGGTAGTTACCCTTTTTTTGGTAAAAAATTATAGAGGAAACAGAGGAAAGCCTGCAGCTGTTATGAACAACCACAGGCTAGGTTTTATTATTTTACTGTACTGTATTCTGTCGTGAAGGCAAACTCACCGATTGCTTTGAATTTATCATAGCGATCGTTAACTAGCTCTTCCTCTGAGAGTGCTCGTAATTCTTTTAAAGATTTCAGCAACATTTTTTCGATTTCTACTGCCTGTGCTTGAACATCCTTATGGGCACCGCCTCGAACTTCAGGAATAATCTCATCAATAATTCCTAATTTCTTCAAGTCAGGAGCCGTAATTTGCATGGATTGGGCGGCTTGTTTAGCAAGAGCCGCATCACGCCATAAAATAGAGGCTGCTCCCTCTGGCGATATAACAGAGTAAGTTGAATTTTCTAGCATGTAAATGCGATTTCCTACTCCAAGGGCTAACGCACCCCCACTTCCGCCTTCACCGATTACAATACAAACAACAGGGACCTTTAAGCTAGCCATTTCAAATAAATTTCTGGCAATCGCTTCACTTTGTCCACGTTCTTCTGCAGCTTTCCCTGGATAAGCGCCTTTTGTATCAATAAAGCAAATAATCGGTCGACGAAACTTCTCAGCCTGCTTCATCAAACGTAAAGCCTTTCGATAGCCTTCAGGATGCGGCATACCAAAATTACGGCGGATATTCTCCTTCGTATCCTTCCCACGCTGATGCCCAATGATTGTGATTGGGAGTTCCTTAAATTTCGCAATTCCACCCACGATTGCTTCATCATCCCGGAACGTTCTGTCCCCGTGACATTCAATAAAATCTGTAAATAATTTATCGATGTAGTCAAGCGTTGTTGGGCGATTTTGATGGCGGGCGATTTGGACCCGATCCCATGGATTCATGTTTTCATAGATTTCTTTTTCAAGCTTCTCAAGTCTTATTTCAAGATTCAAAATTTCTGAGGATAAATCAACCTCAGCTGTTTTCGTGAATTCCTTTAAGTCTGAGATTTTTTTCTTAACTCGATAATCGGACGCTCAAATTCAAGTTCTCCTACCATTGAATATCACCTCCTGGTTGATGAATGTCGAGGATAGTCGATATTTTTTCCTTTAAGTCTAGTCTTGAGAAGACAGCATCAAGCTGACCAAACTTTAACAAAAATTCAGCGGTTTGGAAGTCTTCCGGAAGTTCCTCACGAATGGTTTGTTCAATAATCCTTCGACCCGCAAAACCAATTAATGCGCCCAGGTTCTGCTAAATTATAATCTCCAAGCGAAGCAAAGCTTGCGGAAACACCGCCAGTTGTAGGATGAGTCATAATCGAAATAATTAAGCCGCCATTGTCACTAAATCGCTTTAGCGCTACGCTTGTTTTTGCCATTTGCATTAAACTTAAGGCACCTTCCTGCATTCTAGCACCGCCAGAAGCAGTAAAAATAACAAATGGCACCTTTAGCTCATCGGCCTTCTCAATTGCCCTTGTGATTTTTTCGCCAACAACCGATCCCATACTCCCCATTCTGAATGTAGAATCCATGATTGCCACAACGATTTGCATATCGTTGACCTTACCAGTACCCGTTACAACCGCTTCATTTATGCCTGTTTTCTTACGATCACTTTCTACCTTCTCAAGATAATCCGGAAAGTGTAAAGGATTTGTTGAAATCATATTTTCATTGATTTCAGCAAAACTTCCTTCATCGAGAAAGCTTTCCATTCTTTCTTTTGAATTTAGCGGAAAATGATAATCACAATGCAAACAAACCTTTAGGTTTTTTACAAGTTCTTTAGTGTACATATTCTTTTTGCATTTAGGACACTTTGTCATGATCCCTTCTGGCACATCTGTATACGTATGTTCAGATGGAATCGTGGCATACTTTTTCTTTTTCGGTTTCGAATTTTTCGTAAAAAGCTCTTTAAGCAAGGTGGTACCTCCCTTGTGAATTCACTAATGTTTATGAAATCACAAACATTACAATTTAGTTAACCCTTCTTTCTATTGTGTCAGAAATGGTCAGACCACTCATACAATAAAATTGCTTGTCTCCCATTATACGAGAGATGACTATAAAAATTTGTAAGAATGCGTCGTTAATAACTCGACAGTTTCCGCAACATATTGAAAGCAGAGAGAATAGCGGTTTGGTCTTTTTTCATTAATGCTTCTATAAGGGCATAGTAATAGTTCTTTGGCAATTTTTTTTCTCCGGTTTTCAGTGCCTTATCATAATCTTTTAAAATTAACCAGATTCTTAATAATAACCGATTTTCAGACAAAGTGACAATGTTAAAAAAATACTCATCATCATCAAAATCATGATTTTGGAGCCAATGATATAAATTGTTCAACTTTTCATCATTATTTCTTTGAACAATCAGTCGTAAACAATCCAATTCAATTAAATATTTCGTTTCATGTACATCTTCTTTTGCTTCATTGTCCTGGAGGATAAATGTACTGATTAATTCGACAAGCTGGTGCCCTCGAAAATCTTTAATAAAGGTTCCATCGCCACGACGTGTCTCAATTAAGCCTAGAAGCTCCAAAGAACGAAGGGCCTCACGAACGGAAGAGCGCCCTACATTAAGGCGCTCTGTCAATTCGCGTTCAGATGGAATTTTATCACCAGGTTTAAGTTTATCCGTATGAATCATCGTTCTGAGTTGTTTAACAATCTCTAAATAAACCTTGGAATTCTCATGTGAATTATTCACTTTTTATGTCACTCGCTTTTTCCGATTTTCGCAAGCCTTTTCGTTTTTTCTACTATTTCTTCAAGATCTACCTTAATTCTAGCTACTCCTGTTTCCATCGCTGCTTTCGCAACTGCTGCAGCGACCGCTGGCGCAACGCGAGGGTCAAATGGTCCAGGAATAACATAATCGGCATTTAATTCATCATCATTGACTAGACCCGCAATCGCTTCTACTGCTGCTACCTTCATTTCCTCATTAATATGAGTTGCACGTACATCTAATGCACCTCGGAATATTCCAGGAAATGCTAAGACGTTATTTACTTGATTTGGAAAATCTGAGCGGCCTGTACCAACAACCCAAGCACCTGCATCCTTTGCAACAGCAGGCATAATTTCCGGATTCGGATTGGCCATCGCAAATATAATCGGTTTTTCATTCATCGTACTGACCATCTCAGCCGTAAGTGCCCCTTCAACCGAGACCCCAATAAATACATCGGCCCCTTTAATAATGTCAGCAAGGCTGCCCTGAAGGTTTTCTTGATTCGTAAATTTGGATACTTCGTCCTTTATACTATTCATGCCGACAGGACGACCTTCGTAGATTGCACCTTTCGTATCGCACATGATAATATCACGAACACCATAGCTATATAAGAGCTTAATGATCGCGATACCCGCAGCACCAGCTCCGTTCGCAACCACTTTAATTTCAGTTATTTTTTTCCCAGCAAGCTTACAAGCATTAACAAGTCCAGCTACTGTAACAATTGCCGTTCCATGTTGATCATCATGAAAAACAGGAATATTGGCTTCTTTTTTTAACCGTTCTTCGATAACAAAGCAATTAGGGGAGGCAATATCTTCAAGGTTCACTCCGCCAAAGTTTGGCTCAAGTAATTTTACCGTTTCTATTATTTTTTCAACATCTGTTGTGTTTAAGCAAATCGGGAATGCATCCACTCCAGCAAAGCTTTTAAATAATACCGCTTTCCCTTCCATAACAGGAAGTGCTGCCTCAGGGCCGATATTTCCAAGTCCTAGTACAGCGGTTCCGTCGGAAACGACTGCAACCATATTACTCTTCATTGTATAGTCATACACGGTTTCAGGACGATCATAAATTTCCTTGCACGGCTCTGCAACTCCTGGAGAATACGCTAAACTAAGATCCTTTGCATTTTGTACTTGGACCTTTGGTACAGTCTCTAATTTTCCCTTGTTTAATTTGTGCATGTGTAATGCTTCTTCACGTATAGTCAACTTTTCCACTCCCTCAATTGTAACAAGAAATCACTTTATTCATTTTTTACTATTGAACCTCTTAGTGGTCTGACCAGTTGTCATATTTTCAATATATAACATTCTATAAATAGATGTAAAGTTTTGATTATTTCAATATTACATTTTTTGCACCTATTAACTCTTTTAACTCCTTGATACATCGTTCAGACCCGTTTACCCTTTCATCCTCTGACAATAGGAGTGTTTTTTCAATTCCTTCGTAATGAAGAACAACTTGAATATCTCCCTTATAGAGGTGCAACATCGCTTTTAATTCCTGTAGTTTCTCCGGAGTTTGTTTGTCCGCTTCCAACCTTAAATAAAGTTTTGACTTATCCTTTTTCGACAAATAATCTGTAATTTCCTGTCCATTCTTGATGTTAAATTGTAATTTCTCCTCCCTTTCCTCTACACTTCCCTCAATTATTAGCATCATCCCTTGCTTTAATAATTGTCCGATTTTTTTAAAGGTTTGAGGAAAAGCAACAGCATCAAGCTCACCACTTTGATCACTTACGGTTAAAAAAGCCATTGGCTCCCCTTTTTTCGTTCTAATTGTTCTAACATTTGTAATATAAACACCCTTAATTGCATGACGAATTCCGGTATTCAAATCCGCTAGCGTCGTGATACCCGAAGCATTTAATTTTTTCTTAAAAGTGGAAATGGGGTGATCAGATAGAAATAATCCCAAAACCTCTTTTTCAAATGCAAGCTTGTCTTCAATATTGATTGGATCTACTTCAACATATTTTGGCTTAATCATAAATTCATCATCTTGAAAGAAATCAATTTGGGCTGCGTCTTCTGGCCTAAACAGTTGGGCGTGCTCGATTGCCACATCCAAGCTGGCTAGTAGTACCGCTCGATCTTGACCAAATTCATCAAAGCTGCCAGAGTGAACAAGTACTTCAAGAATTTTCCGATTTACAATCTTCGGAGAAACCCTTAGGCAAAAATCAAATAAATCTTGAAATGGTTTCTGCTTTCGTGCCCTGAAGATTTCCCTTAAAGCAATTCCTCCAACCCCTTTAAGAGCTAGTAAGCTATAACGGATCGCGTTTCCTTCAACTTGAAAAGCATTTTCACTTTTATTAATCGACGGTGGCAATAAATTAATATTCATGCCGACAAGCTCTCGAATATACTGAACCAGCTTTGTGTCGTTGCCAATAGCTGAAGTCAGGAGGCAAGTCATAAAATATACCGAGTAATGTGCTTTCAAAAAAGCAAGCTGATAAGCGATGAAGCTATAGGCAACAGCATGGGATCGGTTAAAACCATAATTTGCAAAGCGAACAATTAAATCATATATGTCATTGGCAATCTGCTCACTAAAGCCATTGTTGATGGCACCTGTAACAAAATGATTGCGTTCACGATCTAGCGTCTGTTTTTGCTTTTTACTTACTGCGCGACGAAGTAAATCGGCTTCTCCTAGTGAAAAGCCTGCCATCACCGCCGCAATTTGCATTATTTGTTCCTGATAGACAATAACGCCATACGTCTTTTTCAGAATGGATTCTAGGTCTGGATGTGGATACGAAATGTTTTCCTGACCATGTTTTCTCTTTATAAACAGAGGAATATTCTCCATCGGACCTGGACGATAGAGAGCATTTACGGCAACGATATCCTCAAAGCTGGATGGCTTAAGCTGCTTTAAGACCTTCCGCATACCATCCGATTCTAATTGGAAAACACCAGTTGTATTCCCCGCTGCTAATAGCGCGAAGGTTTGGAGATCATCTAACGGAATAGAACGGATATCGATTTTCTGTCCTGTTTGCCGATAAATAGTTAATAAAATTGATTCAATAAAGGATAAATTCCTTAGTCCAAGAAAATCCATCTTCAACAAACCAACATCCTCTAAGTATTCCATCGAATATTGTGTTAAATACACATTATTGTGACCTGATTGAATTGGGATTGTCTCGATTAGCGGCTGCTCACTGATGACAACACCCGCTGCATGAGTTGATGTATGTCTTGGCAGTCCCTCAAGCTTTACTGCCGTGTTATACAAGCGTTGATTGAGCTCTGATTCCGAAATAAATTTCCGTAACAGCTCCGATTGCTGTAACGCTTCTGACAATGTGATCCCCAGCTTTGGAGGGATGTAAGAAGACAATTGTTCTAGCTCCTTTGGATTAAAGCCAAATGCCCTCCCAACATCCTTTATTGCTGCCTTCGCAGCTAATGTCCCAAACGTTATAATTTGAGCCACGTGTAATGGGCCATATTTTTCCGAAACATATTGAATGACTTCATCTCGACGATTATCAGGAAAATCGATATCGATATCGGGCATCGAGATACGTTCTGGATTTAAGAAGCGCTCAAACAGAAGCTGGTGCTCAATAGGATCAATATCAGTTATTTGGAGTACATAGGCAACCATTGAACCCGCTGCCGATCCCCGTCCGGGTCCTGTTAAGATTCCGTTATCCCGTGCAAATCTCATAAAATCCCAGACAATTAAAAAATAATCACTAAATTTCATTTTATGGATAACGCTGAGCTCATATTGGAGTCTTTTTTTATGTAAATTTGTAGGATTGGGATATCTTTGTTCAAACCCGGCGTATACATAGCCTTTCAAGTAAATGTTCTGAAGAAAGACCATCCGTAATCGGATATTTTGGTAGCATCTTTTGATTAAGTTTTAGCTGAACATTACACCTATCTGCTATTTTCAATGTATTTTCAA
Source organism: Bacillus sp. T3 (assembly GCF_033449965.1). Taxonomy (NCBI): domain Bacteria; kingdom Bacillati; phylum Bacillota; class Bacilli; order Caryophanales; family Bacillaceae; genus Bacillus; species Bacillus sp. T3. The sequence continues at coordinate 1,135,871 of NZ_CP137761.1, read as the reverse complement.
GAGCATCTGGAATTTCAGCGAAGAGCTCTGTCATTTGTTTTGCACTCTTTAAGTCATACTCGTTATTTTCCAACCGTTCCCGATCATCATCGCTCAATTTTACGCCTTGTTTTATCGCTAGTAAGCATTCATGTGCAAATGCATCCTCTTGCTCTAAATAATGAACCTGATTGGTGCAGACTAAAGGAATACCTGAGATTTCCCCTAATCTTTTAAGTGATTCGATCAGCTCCAAATCTTCTTTCGTTTGATGATTCTGTAGGGAGAGGAAAAAATTTTCCGATCCAAAAATTCCTTTAAATTTTTCTCCTAGTTGCTTGGCTTGATCATGCTCCCTATTTATGAGTAAGGTTTCAATTTCACCCTTGCTTCCCGGAGTTAGAGCAATCAGCCCGCTGGCATAATGTTTTAACCACTTAATTGGAATGCCCTTTTCTGATCTCGTTTGGACTGCACTTGAAATTTTGAGGAGATTTTGGAATCCTGTTTGATTTTCGGCTAATAGTACAAGAGGATACGAATTCGTTATGGTAATGTCACTTTCTACATCAACCGTTAACCCAATTATTGGTTTAATTGATTGCTTGAGACATTCTTTATAAAAAGCCACTGCTCCATACATCACGTTTTTATCCGTTAAGGCAATGGCAGGAAATCCTTTTGCTTTTGCATTTTTCACAAGCTCGCTTACTTGAGCGGTACTTGATAAAAGGCTATAGGAACTGTAAACATGCAGGTGAATAAAAGACAAATTTCTTCACACCCTTATCACTTCTATCTATCGTTATTATAAAACTTCTATTACAAAAAAGAAAATATGTTCTGTTTTTTGTGCATGAATAGTTCTTATCCAGATTAGATATATTCATATTATCGAAGGTTTGTCCATAAAATGAATTATGTCGAGCTAAAAGGTGGATATCACTTGAAGGAAGTAACGTTTTTTCAATCCTTTATTGAAAGTTATTTTATTGCCCTTGGCGTTATCCTAGGAGGCTCAATCATTGGTGGCTTGGCAACCTTTTTAACAGGAAATCCACCATTAACGGCCATCTATAATTTTTCAAATGCCCTGAGAATTTGGGCAATTGTCGCAGCTATTGGAGGAACATTTGATACAGTCTACAGCTTTGAAAGAGGTCTGCTTCAAGGGGAGACAAAGGATTTATTTAAACAATTTATGCTCATCCTTTCTGCCCTTGGAGGAGCGCAAACCGGAGCACTTTTAATTAAATGGCTGACTCAGGAGCATTTAGCACCATGAGAATTCCTCCTTATTACCATAAACCATCATGGCAACAGTTTTTCGCAGGAATGGCAATCGGTGGTGTGATCAGTTGGGGAATCTTTCTTTATATATTTGGCGTCTGGCAGGAAAAGCAATCCGAGCAAATTCAAAAACAGAGGGATACGATTAAAGAGCAAAATGAAGATATAAAAATTTGGCAAGATGAATTTAAAGAACTAAACAAAAAAAATCTAGAAAAAATGACCGTCCAAGAGATTAAAATAAGGGTCGCTAATTACGATAAATATAAATTAGACCTTTTAAGTGTGTATCAAATTGAAGATGGGGTAAAGGAAGATATCAATGTTTTACTTGCCAAGGATATTGAAACAGTTTATAAAAGCCGAGAGCTAATGCGAAGGTCAATTGAAAATAAAGTAGTGAAGGTCTATGATAAACGCTATCGTCTTGAAATAAAGGAAATTTTTATTTATACAACCTTATCCATTACGGTTGAACTGCATTTGGATTGATAGTAGCTTCAAGAGTGGGCCATGAAAAGACCCACTCTTGAAAAGTGATTATTTACAAATTTCTTCAACATCTCGGAGAACGTCTTCTACTTCATCCCATGAATAAATCGATGCACCTGCAGCGAGCGGGTGACCGCCACCCTTATGCTTTTTGGCAACACCATTGATCACAGGACCCTTGGAGCGAAGGCGAACGCGAATTTGATCATCCTCTTCAATAAAAAACACCCAAGCAATCAACCCTTCTACATTCCCTAAAACACTAACTAATTGGGATGCTTCTGATGGCCTTGCATCATACTTTTGGAGTAATTCCTTCGAGATGATCATCGAACCTACACCATTTTTTCTCATTTCAAAGTTTTGTAGGACGTATCCATTTAGCTTCACAATGTTTGACTTTTGCTCATACATTTTGTCATATAACTCAGTTCTTGAAAAATTATAATGAATAAGTTCCCCAGCATAAACAAAGGTTTTATCGGTAGTACTTGGATATAAAAATCTTCCAGTATCCCCGACAATCCCGCCATAAAGTAGTCTAGCTGCTTCATCTGTAATCGTTAAGCCATTTTCTTTAGCAAATTCATAAATTAATTCACTGCATGAACTTGATGTTGTATCAACCCAAACGATATCTCCGTAAGGATCTTCATTTGGATGGTGGTCGATTTTAATCAAAGTATCTCCCATTGTATAACGTCGATCATCAATTCTTTCTACATTTGCCGTATCACAGACAATAACTAAAGCTCCCTGATATGCTTCATCCGGGATCCGATCAAGTCGGCGCATGAAATTGAGCGATTCTTCTTCCTTTCCAACTGCATATACTTTTTTTTCAGGAAAAGATGCCTTTAATACTTCCACAAGTCCGCATTGAGAACCGTAGGCATCCGGGTCCTGGCGGACATGACGGTGGACGATAATCGTTTCATATTGACGAATAATTTCTATTATTTTTTGTTTCATAGTTAACTCCTTATTAAGAAAATTCAATTTTTATTACTTGTGATTGGAAATTCCCTTCAAATACAGCTAAAATAGGAGAAGATTCTCATAGCTTGGAGGAAAGTAAAATGCCAATTTTTGTTTTTTTAATTATGATTTCGATTGCCCTATATCTATATTATAAGACGAAATATTTCCGTTCCAATAAACCCGCAGAGAAAAAGTGGATATCAGCAAAATCAAGCATATCACTTGGTTTATTTGTTGGCTTATTTGGTATTAATCAGCTGTTTCTCTTCCATACAGTCGTAACTTATATCATTGCATCAATCTTTATTATTCTAGGTTTCTTAAGTGCTTTTAATGGTATAAAAGCATACCGCCATTATCTTCCATATGCTCAAAAGGAAGCAGAGGAATGGAGCCAAAATTAATACTTGTATGAAAAGGCTGGTCACTCGTCTCCTTCTTTGCGAAAGTCAGACATGTGAATCAGCCTTTTTCTCCATTACGATCGGTCAATCAGCTGACACATCATTAACGCTTTTCCAACTAACACACCTTCATTAAACACCTCAACATCGACTTTCCCAAACTTTCGGCCTACTTCGAGAACTTTAGGAATAATCTCGAGAGTACTGTCAATTTGAACAGGCTTAAGATAATAGATTGTCATATTTTCAACAACTAAATCACCTTTTTTCGAGCTTCTGAGAATTCGATTTGATGCCTCGGTTACAATCGTCGTTAAAACACCATAAGAAATCGTTCCCAGATGGTTCGTCATTTGCGGGGTAACCTCGCAACGATATACTTCTTCCCCTTTTGCTCGTCCTTGAACAAGTGTGAGCCTGCTTGTTACGGTATCATCCAGCGTATCACCAACCTGCGGCTGACGCTGAATCATTTGCAATGCTTTTAAAACATCCTGTCTTGAAATCATCCCCTCTAGCTTATTGGAATCATCCACAACAGGCAACACCTCAATCCCTTCCCATACCATCATATGAGCAGAAGAGGCAACGCTTGTTTTTCCACTTACCGTCATCGGATTCTTCGTCATGATTTTATCAACATTTATTTCGGAGTCATGTCCAATAACGTCCTTTGAAGTAACCATTCCTTGAACCTTCATGTTCTGATCAACAACAGGGAAGCGACTATGCAGTGTTTCACGATTATGATGGTACCATTCTGCCACTGTTGATTCGGTTGTCAAATAAACCGTATTTTCTAGTGGAGTTAAGATATCCTCTACTAAGACGATTTCTTTTTTTATCAATTGGTCATAAATGGCACGGTTAATCATCGTGGCAACAGTAAAGGTGTCGTAGCTGGTTGAAATAATCGGTAACTGAAGTTCATCAGCTATTTTTTTAACGTAATCATCCGTATCAAAACCACCGGTAATTAATACTGCTGCACCAGCCTTTAATGCAAGCTCATGCGCATTTGTCCGATTCCCGACAATTAATAAATTTCCCGCCCCTGTATATCTCATCATTGCTTCAAGCTTCATTGCACCAATGACAAACTTATTCAACGTTTTATGTAATCCAGCTCGTCCGCCCAATACTTGCCCATCGACGATATTTATTACTTCTGCGAAGGTGAGCTTCTCAATATTTTCTCGTTTTTTTCGCTCAATCCGAATTGTACCCACACGTTCAATTGTGCTAACATATCCTTTATTCTCCGCATCTTTGATCGCTCGATAGGCCGTCCCTTCACTAACACTCATTGCCTTCGCGATTTGCCGTACCGAAATTTTTTCACCAACAGGCAGTTCATCAATATAATGTAAGATTTGTTCGTGCTTCGTTGCCAAGGCCTTCACCCTTTTTAAAAGTATTTCCAAAATGAAAACTAATCTAGCAAATAAACTTATTCTTATATTATAAAGTGAAGTTTGACGGTATTCAATTTCTTATATTGATGAACTCTTATAATTACCCGTGGTATGATCGAATTTTCGTTTTTTGTTTCAATTTTGGGCGGTTACGGTCCTTATGTTTATACTGTTTTGATGAGTAAAGAATCGCGGATAAATTACCTGCTATCACCATAAGAGCAAACAACAGCCAGAAATATGCAAAAACTCCTTCTATTCCACTTTGGAAAATTTTCAGTCTTGGACCTGCATAATAGACCATCCAGCCACACAATAACATACAGAGAATATAACGATTTCGACTTCCGACCATCCATCAGTCCTCCTTACCATAAACATGTTTCATTTTATGCATAAGGATTGGAAAAAAGTCGATAATGAATTAATTATAGTTCAATACCCTCACCTGTCTCCAACACTAAGCCTTGCCCAGCCTTGAGCGATTCCACAAATAGCTTCGGATCTTGAACAATTGGGGGGAATGTATTGAAATGAATCGGAATAACTTTTTTCGCTTGTAAAAATTGTGCTGCAATGGCTGCATCCTCAGGACCCATTGTGAAATTATCTCCTATTGGTAAGAACGCTAAATCAATAGAATTCCGCTCACCAATCAGCTTCATATCGTAGAACAAGCCCGTATCTCCAGCATGATAAATGGTTTTTCCTTCAACGGTAATTAAAACTCCAGCTGGCATACCCAGGTAAATAATTTCTTGCTTTTCTGTAACGAGACCGGTCCCGTGAAATGCCGGCGTCAGCTTTACTCTGCCAAAATCAAACTGGTATGCACCACCTATTGACATTCCGTGTGTTTTTACGCCTTTCCACGATAAATACGTGGCCAATTCAAAGTTTGAAATCACTAAGGAGTTGTTACGCTTAGCCAAATCAATCGTGTCACCTAAATGATCACCATGCCCATGAGTTACAATAATCACATCTGGTTTTTCGTCCGAAGCCTTTAAGTCAGTTAACGGATTTCCTGTAATAAAAGGATCAATCAAGATCACCTTTTCCTCCAATTGGATTTTAACAATAGAATGACCATGATAAGATATTTTCACTATCCTCATCTCCTTTTTTGGACTACAACTACATTTCCATAATGGCCCTCAAATTCCTTTTTATCCGTCGCAAATTTTGAAAAAAAGATTAATTTTACTTTTTACTTGTTTGTTGATAATCTGAATTGTGTCCTGATGTTGATTTCCACTCCAGGCACTCAGCGCCGCGCGGGGTGATCCGGGAGCCTCCTCGGCGCTTTGCGCCTGTGGGGTCTCCCGTGACACGCTACTCCCGCAGGAGTCTCGCGCCTTCCGTTCCAATCAACATTAAATGTAAATAATAACCAAGAATGAGCTTTTTTAAAGCTTATTCCAAATACGAAACTAGTTTATTAAGTCATTAGGAGGTTTTTATTTTGAAATTGCAGGAGATATCTAAGTGGATGAGGGAAAACGACACTCAAGTTTGTTTTCTAACCTCTTCTGAAAATGTCTTTTATTTAAGTGGCTTTTTCAGTGATCCACATGAACGTTTATTAGGATTAGCCATATTTCAGGATGCTGAACCGTTTTTAATTTGTCCTGGAATGGAGGTAAACGAAGCTAGAAATGCAGGTTGGCAGTATGAAATAATTGGCTACAGCGATATCGATCAGCCATGGGAATTAGTACATAAAGCAATTGCGAAACGAGTAAATTCCGTATCTACAATCGCAATCGAAAAAGAACATATGAATGTTGAACGTTATGAAATGATCAACGGGATCTATCCTAGTGTCTCTTTCATCTCTGCGGAGGAAAAGCTTAGGAAGCTAAGAATGATTAAAAGCGAGAATGAAATAGCAAAGCTGCGCGAGGCCTGTGAATTGGCTGATTATGCAATTCAAACCGGTATTTCAGAAATCAAAGAAGGGAAATCTGAACTGGAAATCTTAGCGGCAGTTGAGTATGCATTGAAGAAAAAGGGTGTATCGCAAATGTCTTTTTCAACGATGGTATTAACTGGAACTAACGCTGCAGCACCTCATGGTACACCTGGCGAGACAAAGGTAAAAAAAGGTGATTTAGTGTTATTCGATCTAGGTGTAGTTGTGGATGGCTACTGCTCTGATATTACGAGAACCGTTGCCTATGGGGAAATTTCTGATAAACAAAAAGAGATTTATGACACAGTGTTAAAGGGGCAGCTTGCAGCCATCGAAGCCATTAAGCCTGGTGTTGCCTGCTCTGAGATTGATTTAACAGCAAGAAGAATCATTTCTGAAGCTGGCTTTGGTGAATACTTTCCACATCGTTTAGGGCATGGCTTAGGGATTAGCATCCATGAATATCCATCCGTAACTGAAAAAAATCCATTGTTGCTACAAGAGGGAATGGTATTTACGGTTGAACCAGGGATATATGTACCTCAAATTGCTGGAGTTAGGATTGAAGACGATGTACTTGTCACCGCAACAGGCTATGAGCTGTTAACGAAATTTCCAAAAGAACTGCAAATAATTAAATAAAACAAAAGGAGGATCCTGGAACGTATAAGTTCAAGAGATCCTCTTTTTATACTATAAGCTTTCTTAATTTAGAGTGTTGATTTCCGCTCCAGGCGCTTCGCTCCAATCAACTTAAACCAAAAACAATAATGAGTTTTAACACAGCCTTACTATAAAAGCTCTTTCACATCTTTATACGGGTATTTTAAGCTTTCTGCAACAGCCTTATAGGTGACATAGCCCTTAAGTGTGTTAACACCCTTCATAAGGGCTTCGTTATCGAGGCAGGCCTGCTTGTAGCCTTTATTGGCAATTTGAACCGCATAAGGAACGGTCACATTCGTTAAGGCAAAGGTAGAGGTCCTTGGAACAGCACCAGGCATGTTAGCGACTGCATAATGGACAATTCCATATCTTTCATAGGTTGGGTGCTCATGTGTAGTCATTCGATCTGTCGTTTCAAATATACCGCCTTGATCAATGGCTATATCGACAACGACTGAGCCGGTCGTCATTGCCTTTATCATCTCGTTTGTTACAAGTTTTGGTGCTTTCGCTCCTGGAATTAACACAGCGCCAATGACTAAATCCGATTCTTTTACCGAATCCGCTATATTATATGGATTTGAGATCAAGGTCACAATTCTATGACCGAATAAATCATCAAGCTGACGTAATCTTTCAGGATTTACATCAATGACCGTCACGTTAGCACCTAAGCCAATGGCCATCTTCGCGGCATTTGTTCCAGCAACACCGCCGCCGATAATCGTTACCCTCCCCCTCGAAACACCAGGAACTCCAGATAATAAAATCCCTTTTCCACCATACACTTTTTCTAAAAATTGTGCTCCAATTTGCGGTGCCATTCTACCAGCAATCTCACTCATCGGCGTCAAAAGAGGAAGGGAACTATTCGCTAACTGTACTGTTTCGTAAGCAATTCCGATGACTTTTTGATCAAGTAAGGCTTTCGTTAATACGGGTTCTGGTGCCAAGTGAAGATATGTAAAAATAATTAAACCATCACGAAAATAGCCATATTCGCTTGGAAGTGGTTCTTTTACCTTCATAACCATATCCGTACTCCAAGCATCCGCTGCATGATGGACAATTTTTGCGCCGACGGCATGATAGTCATCATTAGTAAAACCTGAGCCAAGTCCAGCATTCTGTTCAATCAAAATTTCATGCCCATTTTTCGTCAGATTCCAAACTCCAGCAGGGGTAATGGCTACTCGATTTTCATTATTTTTTATTTCCTTCGGTATACCAATACGCAAAACGAAAACCTCCCTTCCTCCTCTTATATATGTATATGCAAGTGAAAGCCAAGTTTAGAAAAAAAGAAAACAAACATCTAATTAAGTTAGATACAAAAGAACTGCCCCAATCCAAGGGGCAGTTCTTTTGATTGTCACATACTTAGGATAATGTCTCCTTATCGGTCCCAACACTATTTTCGTATTCACGTTGGTCGATCACGCCACTGTTATACGCATCCATTATTTGCTCACTTACTTGCTTAGCACCATCTTCATTGTAAGTAAAGTCAGGTTGTTTGTTTTGCTCGTATTTTTTCATGTTTCCATCCTCCTCTCTAAAACTCCAAATCCTTTAAACATTCTTAGTGTCCTACACTCATAAACATATATACACCATCGTCAGTTATTGTATAATAAAGGTAAAGGAGGAGAGAAATATGACACTAAAATACAAAAAAATATTAGTTGCTGTTGATGGTTCAAAAGAAGCAGAATGGGCATTTACAAAGGCTGTTGAAGTAGCTAAAAGAAATAATGCTAAGCTTTTATTAACACACATCATTGATACCCGCACCTTTGCAACAGTAGAAGCTTATGATCGTGCTATTGCAGAAAGAGCAGACCAATTCGCAGCTGAATTAATGCAAAACTATCAAAAACAAGCAGTAGATGCAGGTATTCAAGATGTCGACTATATTGTCGATTATGGCTCTCCAAAGGTAAAGATTCCAAAAGATATTGCCAAAAATAATGATGTTGACTTAATTATGTGTGGAGCAACTGGTTTAAATGCAGTTGAACGCTTCTTTATCGGAAGTGTATCTGAACATATCATTCGCTATGCGAGCTGTGACGTACTTGTAGTCCGCACTCCAGATGCTGAATAAAACAAATACTTAACAAAGAAAAGCGTAAGGCGCCCGCTTATCGGCGACAAGCACAAGACAAGCAGGCCGAAAGGTTGTTCTTTGACCTTTTGGACGGATTAGCTTGTGACCTCGAGCCGATGGCGCCTGGAGCTAGACACCCATCAAAATTTTATACTCTAATTACTTTAATAAAAGAAAGGTTGGCTCCGAGGAGCCAACCTTTTAATTTTCAAGACATTTTTTTGCTTTTTCAAGCGCGATATTGACTTGTTTAAATCCAGTTCCACCAGCACTGTTACGACGCTCAACTGCTGTATATGGATCCAATGCGTGGTATATGTCTTTCTCAAACAATGAACTTGCTTCTTTATATTCAGCAAGGGACAAATCAGCTAGATAACACCCTTTATTTACACATGTAAGCACTAATTTCCCTACCACTTCATGTGCTTCTCTAAACGGCATGCCCTTATCAGCCAAGTAATCAGCTAACTCCGTTGCATTTGAGAAATCATTTTTCGTTGCTTTTTTCATTTCATCCGTACGAACCTTCATTGTACGAATCATTCCTGCGAAAATTTTAAGGGAGCCTGTTACGGTTTTCACAGTATCGAACATCCCTTCCTTGTCCTCCTGCATATCTTTGTTATATGCAAGCGGCAAGCCTTTCAAAACAGTTAACAAACCAACGAGGTTTCCATAAACACGACCTGTTTTTCCGCGAATAAGTTCGGCCATATCTGGATTTTTCTTTTGTGGCATAATGCTGCTTCCTGTTGAAAAACTATCATCTAGATCTACAAATTTAAATTCCTGACTCGACCAAAGAATGATTTCCTCACTTAGTCTTGAAAGATGCATCATTAAAATGGAGCTATCTGATAAAAACTCCAGGATAAAATCACGATCACTGACTGCATCAAGACTATTATCGTAAATGCCTTCAAACTCAAGCAATTCAGCACTAAAATAACGGTCAATTGGGAAAGTAGTTCCCGCTAACGCACCGGCACCCAGTGGTGAAATATTAATTCTTTTCAAACTTTCAGTAAAGCGAGCTTTGTCTCGTTCAAGCATCCAAAAATAAGCAAGTATATGGTGTGCAAACGAAATCGGCTGGGCACGCTGCAAATGTGTATACCCTGGCATAATAGTTTCCACATGCTTCTCCGCTTGCTCAAGCAATGAGGATTGCATTTCGCCAATTAATTCAATGATGTTTGCCACTTGATTGCGTAAATAAAGGTGCATATCTGTTGCAACCTGGTCGTTTCGGCTTCTTCCAGTATGAAGCTTGCCACCGACAGGACCAATTTTTTCAGTTAAAAAGCTTTCTAAATTCAAATGAATATCTTCTAATTTCACGGAAAACGGTAGCTGATTTTGCTTTGCTTCTTCTTTCAATTCTAGCAGGCCGTTTTTGATTGTTTCTCCTTCTTCAGATGAAAGGATTCCGCTTTTAGCCAACATGCTAACATGGGCGATGCTACCTTCTAGATCCTCCATTACTAGCTGTTGGTCGAAGGAAATGGAAGCACCAAATTCATCTACCCATTCTTCTGCAGTTTTGGTAAATCTACCGCCCCAAAGCTTTTTCACACTGTCACCTTCTTGACTTGTTCCATTGCTTGAACCTTTGTTGGAAGACCAAACAATTTAATAAATCCTACCGCTGCATCGTGATCGAATTGATCTTCAGAAGTATAAGTAGCTAATGCTTCATCATATAAAGAATATGGTGATTTTCTTCCTTCAACAATCGCATGTCCTTTGAAAAGTTTTACACGAACTGTTCCGGTTACATACTTTTGAGTTTCTGTTAAGAATGCTTTTAATGCATCTGTTAGTGGAGAGAACCATAAGCCGTTATAAATAACTTCTGCAATTTTTTGTGAAATAATTGGTTTAAAGTGTGCAACTTCCTTAACAAGTGTTAAGTCTTCAAGCTCCTTGTGAGCTTTTAGTAATGTTAATGCACCAGGGATTTCATATACTTCACGAGATTTAATTCCAACAAGTCTATTTTCAACATGGTCAAGACGACCGATACCATGTTTACCTGCTAGTTCATTTAATTTTAGAATGATTTCAGAAAGTAATAATGATTCACCATTTAATGTTACCGGCACTCCTTTTTCAAACCCAATTTCTACTACGTCTGGAGTGTCAGGAGCATCTTCTAAGCTAACTGTTAATTCATATGCATCTTCCGGTGGAGCTACCCATGGATTTTCGAGAATTCCACACTCATTTGCTCTTCCCCAAAGGTTTTGATCGATTGAGTATGGGCTATCAAGGTTAATTGGAACCGAAATATTATGTTCCTTTGCATATTCAATTTCTTCCTCACGAGACCATTTCCATTCACGTACTGGTGCTAATACTTCTAATTCAGGATTTAATGCTGAGAAGGAAACTTCAAAACGAACTTGGTCATTTCCTTTTCCTGTACAACCATGTGCTACTGCAACAGCACCCTCTTTTTCTGCAATTTCAACTAGTTTTTTGGCGATCAAAGGACGAGAAAGAGCAGAAACAAGTGGATATTTTTGTTCATAATACGCTTGTGCTTGTAGTGCAACCAAAGCAAAGTCTTGTGCAAATTCTTCTTTTGCATCTATAATATAGGATTCAACTGCACCCATATCTTTTGCTTTTTGTTGAATAAAAGCTAAATCTTTTCCTTCACCAACATCTAGGCAGCACGCAACAACATCATAACCCTTTTCCATTAACCATTTAATTGCTACAGAAGTATCTAAACCCCCGGAATATGCTAGTACTAATTTAGGCTTGCTCATTTATATTGTTCCTCCATTCTATTGTATAAACATTCATGTTTTTTAATTTTTATTCAATCAAATATGTATACACTTTAGCAATTTTTCTAGAAAATTTCAAGCGTAATTCTACAATTCTTGCAAAAAATGTTTTTCGTGACGAATGTCACAAATCTGTCAATGGATAAGAAACCAGAATTATAGTAAAATTAAGACAATAAAACGAAGGGGGAGTTAAAATATGGAAGGTTATTTTTTCCACGATGAGCGTTTAGGAATACCAGTACCCTCCTTGGAAAAGGAATGGGATGAGTACAACATGATGACCCAGCAAGAGATTCTTTTTCACTGGGAAAATATTCGAGGCCAAATTCCCGACAGAATCTCATCCTTAGAAAAGGAAATTAACCGTAAGCTTAATCAGCTTTCAGATGAGAATGATTTTATGCATTCTTGCCGTTTAAACAATGAAATTGCTGAACTTGCCTCTGTGATCAATGACTTGTGGATTTGGTATCGAACATCCGAAGACACCCGTGAACAAAAATTAGATCAGTAAGACACCTCTTCAATTGTACTCCACTTTTAGTGGCCATCTCGATCTTCATAAGTTCGAATCCCAAAAATGATTCAAGAGCCTATTTCCTCTTTATTGGAAATAGGCTCTTTTCTTATTATATCTATCGTAATATTTTATATTCCTGTTGACTATAAATCCAAATCCTTTTGTAATTCACTGACCACATGACCGAGCTCAGGCAAAATTAATTTATTCATTGCCAGCTTAACTGCACCTGGTTGAGCCTGGTGTGGAAAAAACTGCTTTATTATTTATGACGCCCGCAGTAGCCCTTGATAGAATGGCAGCCGAACCAATATCCTCTTGATAGCTCAACAGCCTAAATATTTCTCCAAAGCCTGTGATTTCTTTATCAAATAAGGCACTGACTGTTTCAATTGTCACGTCGCGAATTGCGATTCCCGTTCCACCATTTGTTAGAACTGCGTCAATTTCAGGATCCTCACAGCCTTTTAACACCGCATCACGAATAGGCGCTGCTTCATCTTTAACAATGACATGATCGATAATCACGTGACCGACCTCGGTTAACAACTCGATCATTAGCTTCCCGCTTTTGTCAGTCTCCTTTGTTCGTGTATCACTCACTGTGATAATTTTACACTTCACTTTTTTAGGTGCTGACTGCTTATGTTCTTTTATACTCATCCTAAAATTGTCCCCTCTTTTTCCCTTAAGTATCTCATTTGGTAGTATTTATGGGTAAAATCCGTTACCTTTCTAGTGAAAAGATAGTTTGTACTTGCTCCAATTCCAATACCAACAAGAGGAATACCTTTCATCGTTTTCTTTTTAAACAATGATATGACGATTGCCTTTAACACTTGTTTAATCGGCTGCTCCATCCAAATAATATCCGTTATCTCTTCATTTCCCTCATAAAAATAATAAGTTTGATGCTCGTTTAAATCATCAAGTAAATCTTCCCACGCTCTACCCTGTAATCTTGATGGGAGTGTTGCACCGTGAAAGACCTTAAGCGATGTCATCATTTCAAAGGGCGTATTCACTTCATATCCATATGTCATCGCAATCAACTGAACAACTCGAAGATTGATCACGGCCATTGCTGGAATATCAGAACCGAGCACTAGGGAACCCCCAGTTCCAGTCAGTCCACCTTGTACCATTGAATAAAAACGATGCCTTGCTATTTGCTGCTCCGCTATGTATTGCAATTGTTCAATGCTAAGTTCGCGTAAATCCTCGATCTTGGCTATACCTGGATCGAAAATTCGACCTGCTGTTAGTATGCGCTCTTTGGCATCCATTTGTAGCTGGGATCCTTGAATAAGTGCGTGTAAATGAAATAACCAACTATCAAGTAATGAAAAAAATTGTGTCTGAACACCCTCCGGCAGGAGCGAAAATGATTGATCAAGATATTTATCAAAAGTTAATTCGAAATCATTAGGTTGATATCGATAAAGCTGATTACTCCACTCAGCAATATTTTGTAATACTTTTGTTTCCCGTTCAGTAAGTGGCATCACTCAACCCCCCAATGCTAAACCGTTTTATTAAGTATAGCACAAAGCAACACCGTGAAGAAAAACGGAATCATTCTATACGAAACAGTATGAATTCTAAAAACAAAAAAACTGCCGAGGAGGAATTCCTCAGGCAGTTTAAATGTATTACATGCTTGCCGGTTGAAGTGCCACATGTGAAAGACGCACAACATCACGAGCAATCATGACTTCTTCATTCGTTGGAATAATTAAGACTTTAACTGGTGAGTGTGGGTAGTTAACAAATGCTTCTGTTCCACGTACCTTGTTTAAGGAAGGATCCCAATATACACCCATGAATTCTAAGCCTTTAAGGACACGGGCACGAATCGATTCACTATTCTCTCCAATTCCTGCAGTAAAGATAATCGCATCAACGCCATTCATACGAGCTGCATATGAACCAATATACTTGTGAATTCGATTAGCAAATACCTCTAATGATAATTCAGCGCGATCATTTCCTTTTTCTGCTTCAATTTCGATATCACGAAGGTCGCTTGAAAAACCAGAAACACCAAGCATACCACTTTTCTTGTTGAGAACATCTAACACTTCATCAGCTGTTTTGCCTGTCTTTTCCATGATATATGGAATAAGCGCAGGGTCAATATTCCCTGAACGAGTTCCCATTGTCACACCTGCTAGCGGTGTAAAGCCCATTGAAGTATCAATCGATTTACCAGCTTCAATAGCAGCAATAGAAGCACCATTACCAAGGTGGCAAGAAATTAAACGTAAATTTTCAATTGGACGACCAAGTAATTCAGCTGTCCGCTCTGAAACATACTTATGAGAAGTACCATGGAAACCATATTTTCGGATACCATATTTTTCATAGTACTCATAAGGTAAGCTATATAGGAATGAGCTTTCAGGCATTGTTTGATGGAAAGCAGTATCAAAAACCGCAACAGCTGGAACATTTGGAAGTACATGAGCAAATGCTTTAATTCCTGTAATATTTGCAGGGTTATGAAGCGGCGCTAATTCAGATAAAGCTTCAATTTTATTCAATACTTCTTCCGTAATAAGGACGGAGTCATTAAATTCCTCGCCACCATGTACAACACGGTGACCAACACCTTCGATTTCATCTAATGACTGAATGATTCCCAGTTCAGTTAGCTTGTTTACTAAAAGCTGAACTGCTACCTCATGGTTTGGAATGTCAGTAACTTCATTAATTTTTTCCCCATTAACGGTAATGTTAAAAATACTGTCTGTTAAACCTATACGTTCAATTAAACCTTTTGTGATGACATCTTCAGAAGGCATCTCAAATAATTGGAATTTCAATGATGAACTTCCCGCATTTATTGCAATAATTTTTGCCATAAATCTTCCGCTCCTTTTTCGTGCACATCTAGGTGTAACCTCAGGACGTGTACAAAGCTTATTTTGCACAGATTATATAGAATATATCTCTCAATTCCTCATTAAAACACTGGGAATATCACTTTTCAAGAAATTCTTGATTATGACAGCGTTTTCACCCTAAAGTAAATATATTCAAAATATCTGACTTTTTTTATTTTTCCGATATAACTTTTTAAAGCCAGACGAAAGATTTTGTCTGGCCTTATATAGTTTATCCATTTTCTTTGTTCTCGTTCATCCAATTGTCGATTTGAGCTAATATATTTTCCAGCTCTTTTGAATTTGAAAGTGATGGCATATTCACTAGAAGGACCTGCTTTGGAGCCTTGATTTGAGCGCCTTTTTTTTGCAGGATAAGGATACTTTTTGCTGATTGCTGTTGTTTAAACATAGTGAGAGGCAATTGTAGTATTCCTTGAATTATAACTTTATCTTTCATAAATTCATGAAGCTTTGGTGCTTGTTCACTTTCAAATAATCCATTCGGAATCATGAAAAATAAATAACCGCCATCTTTTGTATGTTTAACACTCTGTTCAATAAACAGGTGATGAGCAAAAGTATGACCTTCATCTGCTTTTATCTCGTATTGAGCTGCACGTACATCATTTGGATAAAACCCTACAGGCAAATCACAAATTACTGCATCAACTGGATCTACATAAAGAGGTTCCAAGCTGTCTTGATTAAAAAACTCAATCGGATGCTGCTGTAAATTTGCATTCACAAAAGCTAAGCGAATTAATAAATCATCTACATCAATTCCGATTGCTTCAACATGCTTTGTTTCAATTTGATTCATAACGGTTGCAAGTAAATTTCCAGTTCCTACCGCTGGATCAAGTACCTTGAACGACGATTTTTTCACGAATTTATTAACCAAATAGCCCATCAGCATTCCTACTGTATCTGGCGTCATTTGATGGTTGGCCTGCACACTGTCTTTCATGCCTTTTAAGATGACCAATTGGTATGCTTTTCTAATTTCTTCCTTTTGATAAAAACTTAATTGTACTTGACTGTATAGTTTTTCCAGCCTTTTTTTATTTAGTTCACTCATTTCTTCTTGAAGAACGGTGCCTTGAAATAGATTTTCTCCTGTTTCTGCCAATGCTTCTAAAAATGTACATGATATCTCTTCTTGGATGATCAGAGCTGTTTCATTAAAAACTGTAAAAAGCTCCTCAACTGGTGAGATTTTATCCATGAATTTCCTCCTAATTTATCCTATTTTCCTATTTTAACGGTCTAAGTCCTGATTCTCAAGCAAATTTCTACAAAATATGATAAAGAAAACTCGCTGATTGGCGAGCCTGTAAGGGCGAAGACAGTGGCGTAGTTGCGCTTATACTTTATTCTTAAAATTTTTTACCGACGTCGAATAAGCAGCTTTGCTAAAAATTTTTACATTCTTAAAGTACAACAAAAAAAATAAGCCCAACAGTGGGGCCTATTTTCATTCTTGTAACTATTATTTATTTTGCTTGCTTAGCTGCTTCAATTGCTGCTTCATAATTTGGATGATTTGTTGCTTCACTTACATATTCTGCATATGTAACAACATCATTTGAATCAATAACAAAAACAGCACGTGCTAATAAACGTAACTCTTGAATCGCAACTCCAAATGCTTCTCCAAAGGATAAATCACGGTGGTCAGAGACTGTTTGAACCTTATCAATTCCTGCAGCTCCACACCAACGTTTTTGAGCAAAAGGCAGATCTACACTTACAGTTAAAATATTTACATTTTCAAGATTTGCTGCCGCTTCGTTAAATCGACGAGTTTGTGCATCACAAACTCCTGTATCTAATGATGGTACTACGCTAATTAGGCGTACACTTCCTTTTGAATCCTCTAAAGTTACTGGAGATAGGTCATTTGCAAGAACGGTAAAATTAGGTGCTTTCTCTCCTACTTTTACTTCTTGTCCTAATAATGTTACAGGGTTCCCTTTAAACGTAATTGATGCCATTATTTTGCCTCCTCAATTAATACATCTTTCATAGTGTTTATCATAACTTTTCAGAATAATTTTTTCAATTAAGAAGACTCTCAAAAAAGAAAAAAGTGATAATGCCCTAATTTTATCTCCAATAACAAAAGAAAACTCGCCATTGGAGGCGAGTTTCTAAAGGTTTAAATCCTGTTTGTGTCCCTCATTGCTGTTATGTTGATTATTTTGTTGATCTGATTGTTTATTTTGATCCTTTTTATTCATCATTTGTTGAATTTTATCTACAGCCTGAGGTGCTAAATCTAGTATTTTTTCGTAAAGATGAGTATTCTCATCTAAATGGAGCATTTTTACACCATTTGGGCTAACAATCAAAAAGGCAATTGGAGTAATTGAGACACCGCCCCCACTACCACCTCCAAATGGATGTTGAGATCCGCCTTTACTTTGTTGTGAATCCTTGCCGCCCCTGGAACCTGAACCGGATCCAGATCCAGAACCTCCGTTATCAAGAATAAATTCACTACCACCTGCTGCAAAGCCAAATCCAACCTTTGAAACCGTTAATATGACACTTCCATCCTGGGTTTCAACCGGATCGCCAATAATCGTATTGACGTCAATCATTTCTTTTAAATTTTCCATAGCTGTAGTCATTAGTCCTTGAATTGGATGATCAGACATTTCTTATTCCTCCTAATCTTAAACACTGTTTGTTTTGTCCTTAGACAAAAACCTAAGGTGATCTGACTGGAAATTTGGACGTCCGCCCTTCCAGAATTTCACTAGTTTAATACCTGCTAACATAGCATACCCGAGACGAAATTGAATCATACATTGAAACTTTGTCTGTGTTATAGGTCTTTGAAAGCTTGGGGTAATCGACATAATTGGCATTTCCTTTAAACGCATATAATTGCTTAAAATTCCTATTAATCCACCTTTAACGGACCATAATGCACCAGTCAAAGTCCCGGTTGCGGCTACATCACCGACACCAATCATGGAATGCCATTGTATTTCCTTAATCGTAACTTTACGGAGAAATGTCCTGATAATTTTATGCAATGAAATAATGTGAGTTAATAATTGCTTCGTATCATTTAGTCCTTGGATAAAATCCTTAGCTGTAAATTTATTTGTTTTCTCTACCTCTTTTTGTTCACCCATTTGGACTTTTTCTTTAAAAACAAGAGCTGGTGAATTGTCGTCAATTTTAATCAGAGGGACAGCTATTTTATAAGTAATAAGACCATACCAAGCCTTAATTTTCACATCCAACTGATCATCATCTTTGTAATGATGATAATCAACTAAAATGGTTAATTTTGTAATAATTATTAGGATCAAAAGGAATAAAAATACGATAAGACCAATGACTAACCATTTCAATTCACTCACGACCTTTCAGCCCTTTAGTATTAGCTTAAGGAGTAAAAAATAAACCTGCTGATAAAATCAGCAGGTTTATAAACTCACGTTTTGTGAATGACAGTTGTATCAACAAAAAGATCATGTATGCCTTGTTTTTTCGGAAGAAACGCGACGATGACATATCCAATCAGGACAGTAACAGAAATAAAGCGCCCAATCCATTCCCGAAATAAAATTGTTCCCCATGACAACGGTGTACCATCTAATGTAACTACTTTAAGACCGAATACCATTTTTCCTAATGTTTGCCCAAATCCTTTTGTCATGAAAACAAAATACCCATAAAAAATAATAGCTGAGCAAATCGCAATGGGTGCAAACATATTTTGTTCATACAAAGAAATATCTAAAAACCGAAAGAGTGGCTTGATTACTATTCTTTCAATGCTACCAATTACGACGAGATCAAGTAAATAGGCCCAAAACCTCATCCAAAACCCAGCAAATCGAATCGGAATAGCCTGGCGAACTTGATACAGGTGATCTGATTGAAATTCATCATGATTCATAAATGTTTCGCCTCCGTTATTCTGCATATAAATACATCAGTCGGGGCGAATTAGGTTGAGATAAAAGTTTAATTAATCCAGCATTTTCTAAATCTTTCCCCATTAGCTTATTGGCACCCATGTTTAAAAAAGACTCAATCCCAAAGCTTTCTGTATATTCTACGACTTGAGCATCCTTTAAGTTTTCTGCCTTTTTCATGCTCTTAATACAATCGTCCAAATAACCAAAATCATCAATTAAATTAAGTTCCTTCGCTTGTTGACCATCATATACGCGCCCATCTGAAATTTGTTTTACTTTTTCAATCGGAATTCCTCTTCCTTCTGAGATAACTTTTACAAAGCCCTCATACGAATTATCAACCATTTCTTGCAGTATGTTCCGTTCTTCCTCAGTCATTTCCCTTGTAGGGCTCATAATATCCTTATAAGGACCGCTTTTAATCGTAACGAAATCAACACCATATTTTTCTGCTAATCCGGCATAATTCATCCCCTGCATAATAACACCAAGGGAACCAGTCAATGTTTCTTTACTAGCAAAAATTTTATCAGCAGGTGTTGAAATATAATATCCTCCAGAGGCAGCCATCGATCCCATCGATACATAAATCGGCTTTTTTGTATCCTTTTGAATTT
The DNA here is from genome assembly GCF_033449965.1 of Bacillus sp. T3. Lineage (NCBI taxonomy): Bacteria > Bacillati > Bacillota > Bacilli > Caryophanales > Bacillaceae > Bacillus > Bacillus sp. T3. The sequence continues at coordinate 1,115,849 of NZ_CP137761.1, read as the reverse complement.
CCACAAGCATATCATGGATTTCTGCACTTTCCATTACACCGCCTCCAGGGGAATTCACCTGAAGGATAATCCCTTGTACTGTATCATCATCCTTAGCATATTTAAGTTTTTCCATGAACGAACGATGATTATATGTAGGACTTTCAAAAAAAGAACTAACATCTCCTGTGTCCTGAATCGTGCCATTAATCGATAAAATGGCAATTTTGTTAAATTCATCGCCCTCTTCGATTACTTCCTCCATAAATGGCTGATCTTCCGCTGCAAAAAAATCAGAAAAACCTGATTCAACATCTGTAAACGCAAACGAACTCAACGTATTTATGACGATTGAAAAAACAAATAAACCTGCTGCAATTCCTAATGCCGCCCACCGTTTTCCATTCATGCTCATACCTCCTCTACGGATCTCACTTCTATTAGTGTTCCAGTGATTAGATAACTATTATTATTAATCATTGTACAAAAATTTTGGAATAATAGGTAAAATAATGACGATATTCTTTAAAAATACATAAAGAAAACTCACCAATTGGCGAGCTTGTAAAGCGAAGGCAAAGGCGTAGTTGCGCTTACACTTTATTCCTGAAATTTTCCACAACGTCGATATGCGGCACTGCTGAAAATTTATACGCTTAAAGTGCAAAAAAATAAAAGGTCAACCAGTGGTGACCTTTTATTTCTTCTCCATTACTTTGCACTAAAGGCTGCTAGTTCTTTTTGACGTAATTCGATACGACGAATTTTCCCTGAGGTAGTTTTTGGTAACTCTTGTAAAAATTCAATTGCACGCGGATATTTATAAGGTGCGGTCAGTTCTTTTACATGTTCTTGAAGTGCTTTGATAAGATTTGGATCATTCGGATTAACCTCTTCTTTTAATACAACAAAGGCTTTTACAATATTTCCACGAATTTCATCAGGACTTGCCACAACTGCACATTCTTTTACAAATGGATGTTTCACAAGTGCATCCTCAACCTCGAATGGTCCAATTGTATAGCCGGAGCTAATGATGATATCATCATTACGCCCTTCAAACCAGAAGTATCCTTCATCATCCTTCTTCGCCTTATCACCGGTAATATAATATTCACCGCGGAACTGCATTGCCGTTCTTTCAGGATCTTTATAATACTCTTTAAATAATGCAGGCGTTTCAACATGAACAGCAATATCGCCAACTTCTCCAACTTGGCATGGCTGTCCATTCTCATCAATAATCTCTACACGATTGCCTGGTGTCGGTTTCCCCATCGAACCTGGCTTTAACTCCATACCCTTTGTTACACCAATTAAAAGAGTGTTTTCTGTCTGTCCGTACCCATCACGGACCTCAAGGTTAAAGTGGCGTTTAAATGTATCAATTACTTCGCGATTTAGAGGCTCACCTGCTGAAACAGCACTGTGTAGCTGTGGCAGATGATACTGATCTAGATTATCAACCTTTGACATAATCCGATATTCGGTCGGAGTACAACATAATACATTGACTTGATGCTTTTCAAGCAATTGAAGATACTTTTGTGGTTCAAATCGACCGTTATAGACAATACCTGTCGCACCAGACCCTAGTACGGATAAGAACGGACTCCAAATCCATTTTTGCCAGCCAGGGCTTGCTGTTGCCCAAACATTATCTCCTTCTTGGATTCCTAACCAATTTTTTGCTGCAGTACGTAAATGTGCATATGCCCATCCATGTGTATGAACAACACCTTTTGGATTCCCTGTTGTACCAGATGTATAGGATAAGAAGGCCATATCACTTGCTAATGTATCTGCATAATCAAATTGATCAGAAACATGGTCAAGCTCTCCATCAAGCTGAATCCAGCCATTCGCTTGGGCACCTATAACAAACTTCTCTAGCTTGTCCGCTTCCTCAAGACCGTCAAACTGATCCAAATACGGATAGTAACATACAACAGCTTTAACATCACCATGGTTAATCCGATATTTCAAATCCTTTTTACGCAGCATTTCAGAGCTAGGAATCACAACAATTCCTGCTTTTAATGCGCCAAGATATACTTGGTAGGCTTCGATTAGGCGTGGTACCATTACCAGGATAACGTCACCCTTTTTCAAGCCCTTTTCCAATAGCAAATTGCCAACTTTATTCGCATTCGCAATTAATTGCTTATATGTAACTTCGTTTATTTCGCCTTCTTCATTTTCCCATTTCAATGCAAGCTTAAGAGCATCTTTTGCATATTGCTCTACTTCGCTAACTAAATTGTATTTTTCCGGTGCTAGTAATTCTCCTCTACCCATCCTATTTCCCCCTTAGTAAAATTGATATTACAATAAACCCTACGATTTTTATTCTATACCAAATTTTTTCAAAATTTTAAATTATTTTTCTATTTATTTTGACAAAAACAATCACACGCTGTCACTTCAGCACGAAGTTTGGAATAAGCCCTAAAAACAACATAAAGAAGCGAGCCCGAAGACTCGCTTCTTGTAGCCATTTTTATTTGTTTTTTTATCGAGTGAAGCCACCGCTCAATTGTTGTTGAGCCATTGAAACTAGACGCTTAGTGATTTCACCACCAACTGATCCGTTAGCACGTGAAGTTGTGTCAGCCCCAAGGTTTACACCAAACTCAGTTGCAATTTCATACTTCATTTGGTTAAGAGCTTGCTCTACTCCAGGAACTAATAATTGATTTGAGTTGTTGTTGTTAGCCATGTGATTTTCACCTCCTTGTGAGTATAGAGTGTGTAATATCACATAGCTTCATGCAAAACATTTGTTGGTAAATCTTCACAATTTTTTAGGAATATTTATTGTCTAGCTGCAACGGCTAACCCCTCGAGGTCTTAAGCCAATCCGTCCAGAAGGTCAAATAACAACCTTCTAGCCGGCTCGTCTTAAGCTTGTCGGGGCTGAGCAAGCCGCTTCCGCTTTTCTTAGAACAAGTCGTCCACTGACATATTATGGTTTGTGTGTCCGATTTTTATGCGAATCATTTCGGTACCTTCAACAGCTTTTTGAATATACGGCTCAAAATCAAAATAGCTTTCATAGTGAAGAACCTTGTCCCGTTTTGGCTTTGTCTTTGGTGAAGAAGGGACAAAAACTGTACAGCAATCCTCAAATGGTCTAATTGAAATTTCATATGTGTCAATGCTTTGAGCAATCTCGATTGTATCGTGTTTATCAATGGTAATAAGCGGACGAATAATAGGTGTATTCGTTACTTCATTAATCGCATACATGCTTTCAAGCGTTTGACTGGCAACCTGACCTAAGCTTTCACCCGTAATAATTGCAAGCCCTTCGCGTTTTTTTCGCAACTCATCTGTTATTCTCAGCATCATTCGTCTTGTCGTTGTCATTGAATAGTTCTCAGGAATTTGTTTTTGAATGATTTGTTGGATTTCCGTGAAAGGAACGATGTGAAGATCAACATAACCACTCACTTTGGCAAGCTTTTCTGTTAAGTCAATAACCTTTTGCTTTGACCGCTCGCTTGTAAATGGAGGACTAAAAAAGTGAACCCCTTCAATTTCTAAGCCTCGTTTCATTGCTAAATATCCAGCAACAGGACTATCGATTCCACCAGAAAGCATTAACATTCCTTTTCCACTAGAGCCAACTGGCAACCCCCTGGCACCACGTATCGTTTCACACGATAAATAGGCCGCATCTGTACGAATTTCGATTAATAAATTAATATCTGGTTTTTTCACATCAACCTTTAACCCGTCAATGTTAATGAGTAGATGTGCTCCAAATTCCTGGTTAATATCTTCAGACGTTAACGAAAAAGTCTTATCGGAGCGCTTCCCGGTAATTTTAAACGTTTTCCCCGGCTGATATACCTGTTGAAAAAGAGACAAGGCGGCAGCTTTCATTTGCTCGATATCCTTTTCCACTTTAATCGCGGGGCTAAAGGATTGAATGCCAAAGATTCCTTTTAAACCCTCGATAATTTCTTCTCCCTTTTCACCATTCAATAATATATACATCCGGTCGCGACTTGCATCAATTTTCGCCTTAGGCGTATTTCTTAATAACGACTTGATGCTTTTTCGTAATTTGTCGATAAATAATTTGCGATTTCTACCTTTTGTAGAAATTTCACCATAACGAATAATAATTCGATCGTAATTCATTTTATTTCATTACCTCACCTAACAAATTTATAGTTGCTTTAATAGCTGTTACTGCCTCAACTGCTTCTTGCATCGTATTCTCGTATGAAAGGCTAATTCTAATTGCACTTTTAGCTTCGTCAGCAGGGATGCCCATCGCTAACAAGGTTTTACTAACCTCAGCCTGTCTTGATGAGCAGGCGCTTGTTGTTGATACAAATACACCCTTTTCAGCTAGAGAATGAACAAAGACCTCCGCTTTATAACCTATAATTGAAAAATTGATAATATGTGGAGCAGCACCCACTTCAGGTGTATGGACGGAAATTTCCGGAATATCACTTAGCTCACTTCTTAAGTATTTCATCATTTTTTCAAGGCTCAATCGTTTATTTTTATTGTTTTCGATTGTTAAGCGAAGTGCTTTCGCCATTGCCACCATACCGGCCACATTCTCGGTTCCGCTCCGATGCTTTGATTCTTGATTCCCACCTGAAAAAAGTGGTGAAATGTGCAATCCTTCACGTAAATATAATGCCCCAGTGCCTTTTAAACCATGGAATTTATGACCCGAAATGGAACAAAGATCGATTCCACATTCTTGGATATCCAATGGCACTTTTGCCACACCCTGCACATGGTCAACATGAAAAAGAATCTTTGGATAATCTTTTAATAATGATCCGATTTCGTTAATTGGTTGAATCGTTCCAATCTCGTTTTGGACATGAATAACCGAGACAAGAATCGTATCCTGCCGAATTGCTTCTTCTATAGCTTTGACGGAAATTCTCCCGTCATGATCTGGTTTAATATACGTCACCTGGAATCCTAATTGTTTTAACTGCTCCATTGTTTCACGAACAGATGCATGTTCCACCTCTGTAGTGATAATGTGCTTGCCTCGACCCCGATACATCATTGCCGTTCCTTTGATAGCAAGATTATTGCTTTCTGTCCCACCCGAGGTGAAAAGGATTTCGTTCTCCTTAACATTTAAAAGCTTTGCTATTTGATTTCGAGCTTGTGACAACAGCTTCTCTGCCATTCCACCTAACTGATGCAAGGAGGATGGATTTCCAAAATAATCTGATGCAACTCGAACAAACGAATCAATGACGTCTTGATAAGGCTTTGTCGTTGCACTATTGTCAAAATAAATCATGCTTTTCCCCTTTCAACATCGAACCATTTCACCTTTTGAATCTTATCATAATCCAGTTAACTCGCAACAAATAATATTTAAACAAACGGACATTTTCAGCTTATTATTTCAAAAGAATGATAAAAAGACAAATGAAAGCAAAATAGAATCGTAATATTTCACAAAAACGATTTGGTAGCTAGAGCGGAATTTAACAATTAAATTTACCTAAAAAAAGAGGTTCCCCAATAATGTATTGGCGAACCCACTCTGCTTATTAAAATCAAAGTATTTTTTCTGACATCATTGTTTCAATTTTCTTCAATGCACCAGGTTCAACTTTTTCAATCGTCGTTGCTGCTTGCTCTAATGCTGCTTTGTAATCAAATTCCCTAAAAGCCATTTCTGCATCGTGTAATCCTTCTGCAACTAGTTGATTTTTACTTTTATAGCGATTGCCATATTGAATAACCTTTTCCGCTAATCGAACATTTTCAATCATTTCGGTCGTATTGTTCACAAGTCTTTCAACAGCATGGACCGCTCCATCTAGAAAATGTTGAACAGTTGGAATATCTAGTGGTTTCTCCCCTAGCTTTTCAACAACCGCTTCGATACTATCTTCAGCATCATCTAATAAAAATTCATATTCCTTTGGTAACCCAGGAATTTTACTTTTTGAAATAGCTCGAATTGCTTCCGCCATTTTCTTTTTCAGTTCTCTTACTTTATCTCGTGCTGCCATCTCGTCTTTTCTTAATGCATGCAATATTTCTTGATAGTGAGATTGTTCAATGGCAAGACCTTCAATCATTTCCTTAAGCTCATTTAGTTCTTCAGCAAGATAAGATTGTGCCAAATCTTGCTGCAGAATTCTCTCTTCAAGAAGAGTATGGCGCTTATTTAACATATCAATTTGCTTTTCTGCTTTTCGCTGTGCTTCAAGCTCTGCTTGGGCTAGATGATAAATTTGCTGAACATATGCAGTTTCTTCATTTAGAATTCTACATTGATCTGCCAGCTCAATTAGCGCTTTCTTTATATCATCTTTATTTTTTTGAACATAATGCTTGGCTAATACTTCTTTTTCTAACAGTTCATAAAATTGTTCGATACTTTCCTTAACAGCTTCCATTCCAATTTCAACCGGATCAACATCAGTTTGATTAAGCTGAATTAAGAAACTTTTCACCTCTTGTTCAAGACGATTTATCTCTTGTTCAAATTGCAAATGTTCAAGATGGTAGCCTTGTTCTACCATTTCCTGATAGCCATCCTTCAGCTCGCTTATTGCAATAGGCAATCCTGTTTCGCACTCATTTAACAGTTTTGGAATGACTTGCATTTTTTCAGAAATAATCAACAAGCGCTCTTTTATTGAAATGACTAGCTCTCTGGCATCCAAATAGTCGCCATTTTCCGTTTTCTCTTCGAATAATTGGAATTTCTCCGTCATCTCATCCAATTGTTTTTCAAATGCTTCAACTGCACTTCCGAACGTATGTCGATGAGCTAATAACGCCTTTTTGGATTCGCGATACACTGACTTTAGCTCTTCCATTTCCTCACGGTTTTTTTGCTCACTTCCAACTAACTCTGTTAACTCAGCTAGAATACTTTTAATTGTTTGCTCATTATCTTCTAAAATAGCGCGGATCTCCGATTGGATAGTCGTAGCTTTTTTAAAGTACAATTTATCAATCGCTTCTTCCGCATCAAACAACAAAACATCTACTTCAGGTAACTGGGTCGTAACAATTTCATCCCAACTCTTTCGCCATTGTTCAAAGAGCTCCTCTGTCTGACCGGTCATATTTAACTGCTTTACCTTCGACATTTCGTCTGGGACGGGACGATTTGCAATATCAACCTTCCAATTTTCCAATCGATCTATTTCTTTAAAATATTTATTTCGAGTAAAATATCCAATTATTACTAAACATAGTATTACAGCAAAAAATATTGCCCCAATTATATATCCCATCTTGCCCACACCTGCTCTCACATAATCCGAAGTTTTATCCGCTATTGGTTAGTTTCGCTGCTCATATTTTTAATAGTAAACTCAATTTTATTTATATAAAGAACGAACATTCCATTTCGATGTCTTTTTCAATGTTAATATGATACCATGTAAACGACATTTTTTGACTAAGAAAATGATATTTTTTTAGACAATTTCTGCATTTCTCGAATGAAACGTTAGAATAGATTATTTTATGATAGAAACAGTGCAAACATTGAAAGGAGGCGCTCTCAATGCTAAGAGATGGCCATATTCACTCACCGTATTGCCCACACGGGACTAAAGATTCATTAAACGAATATGTTGAGCGAGCAATTGTATTGGGGTTTACAGAGATATCATTTACCGAACATGCCCCTTTACCATTGGGTTTCGTTGACCCAACACCTGAAAAAGATAGCGCGATGGAAGCTGATGAACTACATCATTATTTCCATGATATTGAAAGATTGAAAAAGGAATATTCAAGCCAAATCCGTATTCATTGTGGACTCGAAGTAGATTTTATTGAAGGCTACGAACAGGAGATTGGGCAGTTTCTAACTTCTATTGGACCAAAGCTTGATGATGCCATTCTTTCTGTACACTTTTTAAAACACAAGTATGGATATGATTGCATGGACTACAGTCCTGAGGTTTTTGGAAGAATGTCCAAAATATACGGGTCAGTTGAGGCACTCTATCAAAAATATTTCGACACAGTGAAGAAATCTATTCTTTCTGATTTAGGTCCTTTCAAACCAAAGAGAATAGGCCATATCACCCTCGTACATAAATTCCAAAAAAAATTCCCAGTACAGGCACAGTTCCAACATGAAATCGAGGACATTTTAACAGCAATAAAAGAACATGGAATGGAACTAGATTACAATGGGGCTGGGACAGCAAAGCCTCTTTGTCGGGAACCATATCCACCTAAATGGATTGTTGATAAAGCACTGCAGCTTGGCATTTCACTTGTATATGGATCAGATGCCCATCAAATTAAGGATCTTGGCCAAGGAATGGATGTAATGTACTAGTTAGCACAGTAAAACATCCTAACCGATTAATTGGTTAGGATGTTTTTAATAGGCCGTTTGATGGATTTCCTGAATTTGCACAAACAATCCCGTCAATCCATCGATATATTTCCTGCAAATATTTATCGGCAAAATAGCGCTCTTGGGGAAACACATGCAATACCTCCGTTAAATACTGCGTATTTAAAAACGGAATCGACAGTAGTCCCTTAAATTGAATTAATAAATAATGGATGGCATGAGAATGAAATTCCTTTGCCTCAATCCCTTTTTCAAGGACAGTATGAAAAATATATTTTTCTTTAGAATAATACGTTGATAGTATTTCGCGAACGATTTGGGAATCAATAGACATTTCCCGTAGTACGAATCTCGTTAATTGAATGTGGTTACATTGGTAAAACCACAGTTTTTTTGAAATATCTCGTAAACAATCGGTAGCACCCGCTTCTAAGGTTGAAAAGCCTTTTTCTAGTTCTGCCATATAGCCTTCAAAAAATGCAGTCAGACAATATTCTAGTAGGCCTTGCTTATTTCGAAAATAATAGGAAATGTTTGCCGCATTAATCTTCGCTTCCCTGGCAATGTCCCGAATGGAAGTTCCATCATACCCATTTGAATTGAACAATGATACCGCAGCTGTAATAATTGCCTCCTTTGAATTTTTTCTCATAAGCTTCTTCGCTCCCTTATAGCAAGATTAGCTATCAAAAATACTACATTCTACACAAATTCTGTACGATAGCTCGATATCCTTTATAAAGTTATCGACAAAACACTGCCTTTATTGGCGAAAATTAGAATACATTGTCGTTTTCGCAGAAGGAAATATTTACGTTGCCAAATAAAAAGCAGAAAAGAGTTAACTTTTCTGCTTTTTATTCATTTATTTCTATTTCTATTTGCGTTACAACTCGATTTTTCCCCGAACTCTTTGCGTGGTACAATGCTTGGTCCGCCCGATTAAATAACTGGACAACTGAATCTACTTCCTTTTTCGTCCAATGCGAAACCCCACAGGATACTGTAACAGTTGGTTCGGTTTTACTTCGTACATATTCTACAACTCGGTTTGCAATTGCTTCTCCCCGTTCCATCGAAACCTTTGGTAGGTAAATCGCTAATTCCTCTCCACCCCAGCGTGCTGAAATATCCGTATCTCGGATACTTTCATTCATTACATGCGCTACCTGGATTAGAATCTCATCCCCTACTTGATGACCGTATGTATCATTCACTCTTTTAAAATTGTCAATATCAATGAGAATAAATGACCCTTGGGCATCATCCCGCATTGACTTTTGAATTTGTTGATCTAAATAATTTCTAGTATAAAGTTTTGTCAAATAATCAGTCACAACCATTCGTTCAAGTTCTTCTCTTAAGGTTGAATTGACAAATGCTAGCGTGGAATGAAGAATAAATGATTGCAATAATTTATAAGAATCAAATGAAAAATGATTAGGCTGTTGGTGCATCACAATAATGAACCCAACCATCCTGCCTGTTTGAATCATTGGAATCGTCATAATAGACCGATAATTTCCCTTAATGACTATATTGAAATCTCCAATAAACAAAGGACTCTTCTCTTTACGAAGCTGCTCCTCAAAAAATTGGATATAACTTTCCGAATTTCGGGATTGGAAAAATTTAGTACTCCCATCTAAAATTGTTGTCTTGTTACTTCCTTCATTAAACAGAATAAATCCAACCTCTTCTGCATTAAAGGAGGTAATGATTTGGTCGCATACAAACGTTACAATATCAGAATAACGCTGCATTGAATTCAACCGATGTGATACTTCATTTATTAACTTAAGGTCAGCAATTAATCGTTTCGACTGCTGATACAACTGAGCATTCTCTAAAGCATTCCCAGCCGTATTTGCTAGCACAGAAATAAATTCTACCTCTTTCTTTGGAAAAACTAATACATTTGGTGCCGTAATTTGTAAAACACCATATACTCCCTGCTTTCCTTTTAACGGTGCATAAAGGGTGGATCCTGTTTCATGCAAATAATCTTCTATTTTCACAGTTCCTGTTACATAGGCCTCCATTGCTACAACGTTTTCACTATTATACTGCAACCCCCTGATTGGAAGATTACTATTTGTATGATTATCTTGGGAAAGATATAGAGAATAGTGAAATCCAGGATAAACTTCTTGAATGACTTCAATAATATCTTCTAAAACTTCATCCATATCGATTGAGGAGTGAAATTCCTCTGTGACACCAAATAAAAGTCGGTATTTTTTCTCCCTTACTGCCATTTTCGACAGATTTTGAACCATCCTTAAAAAATCGCCACATACCTGTCCTATTTTTTCTATGAAGTAGATGCTACATAATTGTTTATTAGGGTCAATTATTTTTAATAAACCTAAGTCTCTAAGTCCATCCTGAACAACGAATTCTTCTACTTCCATGTTAAGCTTATCAGCAAAAGCATTAGGTTCAGTCTTGAATGAATATTGTTGTATAAAAGCTGAATCCTCAAAATTAATACCGTCTAGAATTAATTGATCCTTCCATTCCGAGCAATAGTAAAAGACAACTCTCTTTGCCATTATTTTACTTGAAATTAGCTTGCACATTTTTTCAAGAACATGATCAAAATGTAACAAATTATATTCTTCGTTTAAAATATCTAAAAAACAACTTTTTAACATGGATAATAATTCATCATGTTTTTTTTCCATTCAGCATCACCTTGTACCCAAGTTTGGTGTTAAGGGAAATCCATTTTATAAATAAATTCATAATTATCAATTAAGTAACTTTAGTATAATTCCGTATCAAAGTTATTATATTATTATATCATAATCTCCTGATAAGAGATTTGAACCAATTATTAAATATTCATAAATCATCATAATAATAATTGACTTTAACCTAAAAATAATTATATAATACTCCTTGTGTAAAATATCGCAGCCTATATGTGCACTTTTTTGTTATCATTTTGTTCCATCGGTTGTACAAACAACCATTATGATGGGGTATTGCGTAACCCTCTGCTGCGAGGGCGAAGGTACATGAAAACAAAATGAGCATAATCGTTGCGTCATAACTGTTTTTATTTTACAAAATAAAAACACACAAGGAGGAGTCAATTATGGCTCGTTATACCGGCCCAAGCTGGAAATTATCCCGTCGTCTTGGAATTTCTTTAAGCGGCACAGGAAAAGAATTAGAAAAGCGTCCTTACGCTCCAGGTCCACATGGTCCTAACCAACGTAAAAAGCTTTCCGAGTACGGATTGCAATTACAAGAAAAACAAAAGCTTCGTCATATGTATGGAGTAAATGAGCGTCAATTCCGTAACCTTTTCGACAAAGCTGGCAAAATGCAAGGTAAACACGGTGAAAACTTCATGGTTCTTTTAGAATCACGTTTAGATAACGTTGTTTATCGTTTAGGCTTAGCTCGTACTCGTCGTGCAGCTCGCCAATTAGTTAACCACGGTCACGTTATGGTTAATGGAGCTCGTGTTGATATTCCATCATACCGCGTAGCACCTGGTCAAACTATCACTCTTCGTGAAAAGTCTCGTAATCTTGATGTTGTGAAAGAAGCAATCGAAGTAAACAACTTCGTTCCTGATTTCTTAACTTTCGATGCAGACAAATTAGAAGGTACTTTCACTCGTTTACCAGAGCGTTCTGAATTACCAGCTGAAATTAACGAAGCTCTTATCGTTGAGTTCTACTCTCGTTAATAATTACTTCGTAAATAGCAACTGCAAAAGCCCTAGAATTCGTTCTAGGGCTTTTTTATTTTTGGCGCAATTATAACTGAACGGTGATTTCATTGTATTTAAAAAATAAAAGGAGAAATTCCGTTTATTTTAGGAAACACCTGTATTTCCTTTAAAATAAGGGGAATTTTTCCGTTTATATGATCCAAATCTTTGGATTTTGTCTTATTTAGAGCAGTTAACGGAAATATCTCCCCTTATTTTGTTCCTTAAGCATCCTCTATATACATTAGACGGAATTTCTCCGCTTATATTTCTCATACCTACTCGAAAATCAACAATGAATAATAAAAGAGCCAGAATAGAAAAAATGCGGTACTTTAACCTCAAATAAATTGAGGTTAAAGTACCGCATAAAAGTCGCACACCTAATTTACATTTCTAAATCACTCACATTTCCCTTTTTCCTAAATATGTTATCTAAGGAAAGTAAGTGTTTCGATGGATTCGAACGAACAAAAGATGGATATAGAAATTATTAATTATGTGTTACCCATCTTAGACATTATCGTAATTTTGATGCTTGAAGATGAACCAATCATCGCTATCGTCCTTGTTCTACTTCTTAAAATAACTACTGAAGATCGGATCGCCCGAATCGGCTTAATCCTATTAGTTATTGTATTGGGAGCGCAGAAATTGTAGGGTCACACGACTGTTCAAGATACCTTTAGTATTTAATTAACGTATACTTCTTCTTCCCGCGCCGTACAATGGTAAATTGATTTTCAATTCGATCCTTAACAGAAAGAACATAGGCAGGATCTGTCACTCGCTCTCCATTGATGGAAACTGCTCCATTTGTAATATCCTCACGCGCTTGACGTTTTGACGGAGAAATTTTGGCGTTAACAAGCAGATCAACAAGTCCCAGTTCTTCAGCCGAAGCATCAAAGGACGGTACATCCTTAAACCCTTGCTTAATTTCTGCTGCAGTTAACGTTTTAACATTCCCACTGAAGAGTGCTTCGGAAATGCGAATCGCCTGGTCTAATGAATCCTGACCATGAATCATTCGTGTCATCGCTTCTGCTAATGCTTTTTGTGCCTTGCGAAGATGTGGTTCCGCTTGAACAGAAACCTCTAACGCTTCGATTTCTTCCTTTGTTAGGAACGTAAAGAATTTTAAATATTTCACAACATCGGCATCGGCTGTGTTAATCCAAAATTGGTAAAATTCATAAGGGGATGTCTTTTCAGGATCAAGCCAAATTGCACCGCTTTCCGTTTTACCAAACTTCGTACCATCTGCCTTTGTTACAAGCGGAATCGTTAATCCAAATGCTGGCTTAGCACCCTCTGGTTTCATTTTTCGAATTAATTCCAAGCCTGTAGTGATGTTGCCCCATTGGTCACTTCCACCAATTTGCATACGGCATTGATGGTTCTCATAAAGATGGAAGAAGTCCATTGCTTGTAAAATCGTATACGTAAATTCTGTAAAAGAAATTCCTGTATCTAAGCGTGATGAAATCGTATCCTTCGCTAGCATGTAATTGATTCCAACATGCTTTCCAAAGTCACGTAAAAACGTAACGATATCCATTGAGCCAGCCCAATCATAGTTATTAACCATGATTGCCCCATTTTCACCTTCGAAATCAAATATTTGCTGTAATTGCTTTTGCAGACAGCTTACATTAGATTGAACCGTTTCAAGCGTTTGTAATTTCCGCTCTTCTTTCTTTCCGCTCGGGTCTCCGATTAACCCAGTCGCACCTCCGACAAGAACAATCGGACGATGTCCAGATAGCTGGAAGCGACGCAATGTTAAAAATGGCAGTAAATGGCCAATATGCATGCTGTCAGCAGTTGGGTCAACCCCGCAATATAAGGATATTTTTTCATTGCTTAATGTCTTCTCAATGCCCTCTTCATCGGTTTGCTGATATACAATCCCTCTCCAAGTCAGGTCTTTTAATAATTCATTCATGTTTTAGCCTCCTTTAAAATTACTTAATTAAAATTGAACTGTGATAATGCTAACTGTTGATTCTGCTATTTTGTTGATTGGAGCGGAAGGTGCGAGACTCCTGCGGGAGAAGGTGTCACGGGAGACCCCACAGGCGCTTAAGCGCCGAGGAGGCTCCCGGACTCCCCGCGGAAAGGGAGCACCTGGAGCGGAAATCAACAGACTAGTTTTACAGTCCAAAAAAAACAAAAAACGCCCCTGCATATGCAGGGACGCTATTTTTAGCGCGGTACCACCCAGATTAAAAACCACATTCGGTTTTCCACTTAAAAAAATAACGGTTCATCCGTTTGCTGCTACATAAGACAAGTTCACAGCAAATGCTCAGAGAGGTAATTCATTCTTCTATTTGTATCGGCTCGCATCTTCCGCCGACTTTCTGATAAACAGGGATAGAAGGACTACTTATTCTCATCAACGCAAATATTCAATTCATTATTGCTTTTTTACCATATTTTGAATGAACTTGTCAACTCAACATGATAATTACAGGAAATTTGGCGATGCTTGTCATTTTCATTGTTGCAATATGCTATAATGTATGTGATTTTAGGGGGTTTGATATGTCAATGAGCAATAACCAAAATTGGAAAGAAAAGCTTAGGTCTTTCGTCCAGCTTTTTACAAATCAAAAAACAGTAAAAGGTGCTCGAATTACCTATCAGGTAATATGGAATCTTGCATTATTATTTATTATTGTTCTCATTATTGGCGGTACTTTCGCGCTAGGTGTTGGCGGAGGCTACTTTGCATCTCTTGTAAAGGACGAGCCAATCCGCTCCTATGCAAGCATGAAAAAACAAATATATAACTACGAAGAAACATCAGAACTATATTATGCGAATGATGTGTATCTCGGCAAATTACGCTCTGACATTGATCGCGAGGAAGTCAAGCTCGATCATGTCTCAAAGTATCTACAAGATGCCGTAGTCGCTACAGAAGATGAATACTTTTATCAGCATAACGGTGTTGTTCCTAAGGCCATCTTCCGTGCATTATTCCAAGAGGTATCAAACGCCTCTGTTCAAACAGGTGGAAGTACGCTGACACAGCAGTTAATAAAAAACCAGCTTCTAACTAATGAAGTATCCTTCGAACGAAAAGCGAAAGAAATCTTGTTAGCCCTTCGCTTGGAAAAATTCTTCAATAAAAAAGAAATATTAGAAGCTTATTTAAATGTTGCAACCTTTGGCCGAAACTCTTCTGGCCGCAATATTGCAGGAGTACAAGCTGCTGCGAAAGGGATTTTTGGAGTCGAAGCAAGCCAATTAAATCTGCCACAGTCAGCATTCATTGCCGGTCTTCCGCAAAGTCCGTTCGGCTACACTCCCTATACCCAAAATAAGACAGTCAAGAATAATTTAACACCCGGCTTAGAAAGAATGAAGACGGTGTTAAAAAGAATGTATGATGGTGGCTATATTAATGACCAGCAATATAACGAAGCGTTAGCGTATGACGTGACAAAGGATTTTATCCCACCTACACAATCACCACAGGAGGCCCATCCTTGGCTTACAGCAGAAATCGAAACACGTGCAATTGATATATTGGCGGGGATTTTAGCCAAAAAAGATGGATATGAAGAGCAAGATATCAAAAACGATAAAGAACTAATGGCTGAATACCGAGAAATCGCCGACCTAAATATTAGGCAGAACGGATACAAAATCCATACAACCATTAACAAAGAAATTTATGAAGCTATGCAGCAGGTAAAAGATAATTACCCGCATTTTGGTCCTGATAAAGCTCAAGTAACGACAGACCCAGAGACAGGTGAAAAGGTCACGGTAATGGAACCAGTGGAAGTAGGTGCCATCCTGATTGAAAACAAAACAGGAAAAATTATCAGCTTTGTCGGTGGTCGAAATTATGAACGCGAACAATTGAATCATGCTACGAGCGCAGTTCGCCAAAACGGATCGACAATGAAGCCATTGCTCGTATATGGCCCGGCGTTTGAGCTTGGAGCGGCCCAGCCCGGTACGATTTTACCCGATGTAGCATTAAAGCTTGCACCGGGACTTAATCGTCCATGGCCACAAAACTATGACCGTCGCTATAGTGGTCTAACATCAGCACGATACGCCTTGACCAAATCCTATAACGTTCCAGCTGTTAAGCTGTACAAAGATATCATTAACCAGAGACCCGCAAAGTATTTAGAAAAGATGGGGTTCACTTCTTTAGTTGAACCAGATTACACAAACCTCGCAACCGCAATCGGTTCCTTAGAAAACGGGGTAACGGTAGAAGAAAATACAAATGCCTTTGGGACATTTGCGAATAATGGACAATTTATTGATGCCTATATGATTGAAAAAATAACAGATCGTGATGGAGAAATCATCTACCAGCACAAAGTAAAACCAGTCGATGTATTTAGCCCTCAGACCGCCTATTTAACATTAGATATGATGCGGGATGTTATCACGCGAGGGACGGCCACATCCATTAATGGCCGGTTAAAATTCAAATCCGACTGGGCTGGAAAAACTGGTACAGGAAACCAGTTTTATGATTCATGGTTTGTTGCATCCAATCCAAATGTTTCGTTTGGGATCTGGACTGGATACGATACACCAAAATCATTACAATCTGGTGGTTTAAGCTATAGTATCAGAACCAATTACTTGTGGGCTGACTTAATGAATGCCGCGTATGATATCAATCCTGACTTAGTCGACCCGGCTGAATCGTTCCAAATGCCAGAGGGGATTGTAAGAAAATCATTTTGTGCAGCATCAGGCTTATTACCGTCAGGTGCCTGTTCAAGAGCAGGATTAGTTGAAACAGACCTGTTCAATGTTAAATATGCTCCAACCAAGGTGGATGACAGTTTAATTGAAGGGAAATTCGTAGAAATTAACGGCAACAAATATTTAGCACTTGATTCCACTCCAAGTGAATTTGCCCAATCCGGTGTGATTTTAAATCCTGATTATGTGACAAAGATTATGGGGAACACATCGAATGCCAGCCAATTAATACCGAAAAAAGACCGCTGGGCGAAAGTACTCGTTCCAAGTGCAAAAATGTCTGATGATGGAAATACACCGACACCATTAAGTGTCCATCAATCTGGAAACTCGATAACATGGTCAAGCCATCCACATCATGACATTGTAGGATATCGAGTCTATAAAGAATCTGGCGGTAAAGTTGCTAGCATAAAATCAGGCTCCTCTCTTACCTATTCAGCTGGAAGTGGTTCCTATTATGTGACGGCAGTCGATATTGCCTGAAAAGAATCTTCTCCATCCAATATCGTTCAAATTGGTTCTGAACCAAAAGAAGGAAATGAAGATAAAGCGAACAATCCAGGAACTTAACATTGAAACAAGGCAGGCTCCCAAAGGAGCCTGCCTTGTTTATGTCCACTCTATTAATCTTCCATTGTAGATAGGTCACCAGTTGGTAGATTCAATTCCCACGCCTTCAATACGCGGCGCATGATTTTACCACTTCTTGTTTTCGGTAAGCTATCGCGGAAGTCGATTTCACGTGGTGCAGCATGTGCAGCTAATCCTGTTTTAACAAATTGACGAATATCCTCTTTCAATTCATCACTAGCCTCGAAGCCTTCACGTAACGCTACAAATGCTTTAATGATTTCTCCTCTGATTGGATCAGGCTTGCCGATAACACCCGCTTCCGCAACGGCTGGATGCTCTACTAGCTTACTTTCAACCTCAAACGGGCCAACACGTTCACCAGCTGTCATAATCACATCATCAACACGTCCCTGGAACCAGAAGTATCCCTCGTCATCCATATAAGCAGAGTCCCCGGAAACGTACCAATCACCAGGCATAAAATAGGATTCAAATTTCTCTTGGTTGCCCCAAATCGTATTCATCATTGAAGGCCAGCCTTTTTTAATAGCCAAGTTCCCCATGCGGAATGGAGGAAGTTCAATACCTTGGTCATCAACGATAGCAGCTTGTACACCTGGAATTGGTTTCCCCATTGAGCCAGGCTTAATTTCCATACAAGGGTAGTTACAAATCAGTTGAGCACCCGTTTCAGTCATCCACCAAGTGTCATGAATACGTAAGTCAAATACCTTCGCTCCCCATCTTACAACTTCAGGGTTTAATGGCTCACCAACGCTGAGGATGTGGCGAAGACTGCTTAAATCAAAGCGTTTTACCACTTCATCTCCTGCCCCCATCAGCATTCTAAATGCCGTAGGCGCGCTGTACCAAACTGTCACACCGTATTCTTCAATCATGCTATACCAGGCATCTGGGCTAAATCTCCCACCTATAATAACGTTGGAAGTACCGGTTAACCATGGTCCAAAGATTCCATAAGAAGTACCTGTAACCCAACCTGGGTCAGCTGTACACCAATACACATCCTCTTCTTGTAAATCTAGCACCCATTTTGCTGTTTGATAGTGTTGAATCATCGCATTGTGAACATGAAGCACACCCTTTGGCTTTCCAGTCGATCCTGATGTATAATGAAGGATAAGACCATCTGTACGGTCAACCCACTCAATATCTAGGTTTCTACTAGCTTCATTTAACTTTTTATTAAAATCAATAAGAGAATCTGTTTCTTGAATATTTTCACCCACAAGGAAAATATGCTTTAATTCAGGAAGCTCGCTAACAGGAACTCGCTTTAATAATTCAGGAGTAGTGACTAACACTTTTGCTCCACTATCCTCCAAACGGTCGCGAACAGCACCTTCCATGAATGCTTCAAATAGAGGACCTACAACAGCACCTAGTTTAATTGCGCCTAGCACTGCAAAATAAAGTTCAGGTGAACGCGGCATAAAAATGAAGACACGGTCTCCTTTCACGACATCACCGTATGCTTTAAGCACATTCCCTGCTTTATTTGATAAATCCTTCATTTCCTTGAAAGTGTACTTTTCTTTTCTAGCCCCATCACGGTAGTATAAAGCAACTTTGTTCTTTCGGAATGAGACTGCATGGCGGTCAATCGCTTCAAAGGCCATATTTACCTTGCCAGTTTCAGACCAAGTAAATGACTTTTCAGCTTCCATCCAATCAAATTGCTTGTACATTTCATCGTAATTTTGCAGGTTAAAATTTCCTTTAACGGCTGATAGCGCTTCCAATTTCATCAAATAGATTCCCCCTTAATTCGCTTCATGTAGCCTATTATAATACAACTAGAACATTTTCACAATATTTAAAATATTTTAATTATTTTTTAATTTTTAATTATTTAATATTTTATGAGGAAAATATAGATGAAAGCGCTTCATCTATTGATATTTTATGTATAATAGAATTAAGATTGGTTTTGTATATATTTAGGTGGTGACTAAATGGAGCATAAAAAAACGTACTATTCAACAGAATTGATAACTCCCGATGGAACAGTCATTGTTGAAGGGCCTGTTTCACCTGAAAAATTGTCTCAATATGAATTCCATCAAGATTTAACTGCGTTTCGCCCCGCAAACAAGCAGCACCAAGCAATCATTGAAATCGCCCAATTGCCAGAAGGAAGAATAATTATTGCCCGTCACCAAAACATGATTGTGGGATATGCAACCTTCCTTTATCCCGATCCATTAGAACGCTGGTCAGAAGGAAAAATGGACAATTTAATCGAGCTCGGAGCTATCGAAATCATTCCTCAATTCCGAGGCTATCATGTTGGAAAGCAAATTTTGATCGTCTCGATGATGGATGATGCGCTGGAGGACTATATTGTCATCACAACTGAATATTATTGGCATTGGGATCTGCGGCGAACAGGCCTGAATGTATGGGAATACAGAAAGATTATGGAAAAAATGATGAATGCCGGAGGACTTCAGTGGTTTGCAACAGACGACCCTGAAATAAGCTCCCATCCTGCCAATTGTTTAATGGCAAAAATCGGCAAACGAGTCAATCAAGAATCGATTGAAAAGTTCGATAGACTTCGGTTTTTGAATCGCTATATGTTTTAAAAGCATTCCTTCCTAATATGCATCTTTAATAGAATAGCAGCATGTTTAATAGAATGAATGCAACCCTAGAAAATTTAAGGAGGTCTATGAACGTGATTGTTGAGGAAATTATGAAAACTAATGTGGCAACATTAACAACTCAAAACAATATTGCAGATGCAATACAATTAATGGGGGAGAAAAAAATCCGTCATATTCCAATTGTTAATGAGCAACAAAATGTTGTTGGTCTAATTACCGATCGTGATATACGAGATGCAAATCCGTCCACCTTTTATGCAGAGGAGCACCGCGACATTTTGCAAAAGCCGTTACACACCATCATGCAAACCAATATTATAACAGGACACCCCCTCGACTTTGTAGAAGAGATTGCAGCGGTCTTTTATGAACACCATATAAGCTGCCTGCCAATCGTGAAGGAAAACAAGCTAGCGGGGATCATTACAGAAACAGACCTGTTAAGAACATTAGTCGAGCTAACTGGTGCACATCAACCTGGTTCTGTCATAGAGGTTAGAGTTCGCAACATGACAGGTGTGCTCAGTGATGTGACAAATGTAATCAAAAAAAGAAATGCCAGTATTCAAAGTGTACTTGTATATCCAGACAAAAAGGATGAAAACTACAAACATTTAGTAATTAGACTTCGAACTATGAACCCGATGAATATTATCGAAGATCTAAAGGCAGCTGGTCATACCGTTTTATGGCCAAACCTTCCGGGGATTTCATCATGACCGACTCAGTCTTTATTTTTTCACAGGATTTATTAAAATATAAATTTAATAGTCATCATCCTTTTAATCAGCAACGTCTGGAGCTTACACTTGATTTACTGAATAATATTAGTGCGATTAACGAGAGTCAAATCGTTTTACCACGAATGGCAACTGAGGAGGAGCTTCTACTCATCCATGACCCCAGCTATGTTGATGCAGTGAAATTAGCAAGTCACGGTCAGTTACCAGCAAGTGTTGCTGATAATTATGGACTTGGTACCGAGGATACGCCTATTTTTCCAAATATGCACGAAGCAAGCTCATTCTTGGTAGGTGGCACTTTAACTGCGGTAGATTATGTTATGTCTGGGAAAGCAAATCATGCACTTAATCTTGGTGGTGGTTTACATCATGGCTTTCGCGGGAGGGCCTCAGGATTTTGTATTTACAATGATAGCTCTGTCGCCATCAAATATATGCAAGAAAAATATCATGCAAGGGTTCTATATGTAGATACAGATGCCCATCATGGCGATGGAGTTCAATGGTCCTTCTATGATGACCCAAATGTTTGTACTCTTTCCATTCATGAAACGGGACGATATTTATTTCCTGGAACTGGAAATGTAAGTGAGCGTGGTCAAGGAAAAGGCTATGGGACAAAATTTAATATCCCACTAGATGCCTTTACCGAAGATGAATCATGGATTGATGCTTATACAGTTGCCTTACAGGAGGTTGCAGATTTTTTTAAGCCTGATGTAATCCTAACGCAAAATGGGGCAGATTCTCATTATTTTGACCCACTTACTCATTTATCCACAACAATAAAAATATACCGTGAAATTCCAAAGCTTGCTCATAAAATTGCTCACGAGTTTTGCGATGGAAGATGGATAGCCGTTGGTGGAGGCGGATACGATATTTGGCGAGTAGTCCCAAGGGCATGGGCGCTCATCTGGCTCGAAATGACAGAAAACTCGAATTGTTCTGGCGCTTTACCGAGCAATTGGATTGATAAATGGCAGCCTTTATCACCCGTTGGACTTCCACGACAATGGGATGATCCACAGGATTTATATCCCCCTATCCCAAGAAAAGGGGAAATAACAGAAAAAAACGCCCAAACAGTTGCAAAAGCACTGTACCCAATTCGAAGTCAGAAAAAATCAGTCTTATAAATTGAATTGAAAAACGTGAGTGCAAGCACTCACGTTTTTTAGTGTTATTTTCTTGTTGAGTCACGCTCTTCAATTCGATGTGGAAGAACGATAATTGTCTCATTCATTTTTTCTTGATTCATAAGTTTTGTTAATAGACGCATCGCAACTGCACCAATATCATAGAGTGGCTGAACAACCGTCGTTAATTGTGGACGAACCATTAAAGTTAATCTTGTGTTATCTGAGCTAATAATTTCAAAGTCCTCAGGGATAGAATAACCTTTGTCTTCAGCACCATGAACAACACCTAATGCCATTTCATCCTGTCCTACAAAAATTGCGGTTGGCTTCGTATCTGCCTCCATTAATTTATCGATAGCCTCAATACCGGAGTCATATGTATCGTCACCTTCAACAACGAGATCCTCTAAATATTCGATTCCCGCTTCAGCCAAAGCACGCTTATAACCAGCTAATTTCTTCACACTATTAATTGGTTCATGGAGCGGCCCAATGACAAATGCAATATGGGTATGGCCCTTATCGATAAATGATTTGGTTACATCATATGCCGCTTGTTCATAATCAATATTAACAGATGGTAATTTTCCTGTTTCCTCGATTGAACCTGCAAGAACAATTGGCACAGGTGATTTCTCAAATTCTTCTACATGCTGATTGGTTACATTTCCAGACATGAACACAATTCCGTCTACCTGTTTCCCTAGCATCGTATTGATTAGATGCAGTTCCTTATCGATATTTTGATCGGAATTACTTAGAATAATATTATATTTATACATTGTTGCAATATCTTCTATTCCTCGAGCTAAATCAGCAAAAAACGTACTAGAAATATCGGGAATAATCACACCAACAGTAGTCGTTTTTTTGCTGGCTAAACCACGAGCAACAGCATTTGGACGATAGCCCAAGCGCTCAATTACTTCGAGTACCTTTTTTCTTGTTGCTGGTTTTACATTCGGATTGCCATTGACAACCCTTGATACTGTTGCCATTGAAACACTTGCTTCGCGTGCAACATCATAAATGGTAATATTCAAAAACACCCACTCCTTCATTTATACCCACAATTCAGCTTATTTTTAGTTTACAGCAAGTTTCGTTGTATTAAACCTATTTCTTAAGTTTGTGAGAAATTTAACTTGTATAATTATGTATCTAATCATACGATACCGAATCCGATGCCGCAATGACCCATATGTATTTTTCATAAAATTATTGTATATCCAATCAAAAAGTAAGTCTATACTTAGCAAAACATGAATAACACTAATGCTTTTCCAATACGTAAAAAAATCCTCCAGCTAAAGCCAGAGGATTTTATTAATAAGTTTATTAAGTATTAAAGTCGAACAAATGGCGTTTCCTTTAAACCTTCAAGGAATGCATCAAATTGTTTTAAATCCATTTGCTGAGCGGAATCTGATAAAGCAACAGCTGGATCTGGATGTACCTCAGCCATCACACCATCAGCACCAATTGCTAATGCAGCTTTTGCACATGGCAGTAACAAATCTTTGCGTCCTGTAGAATGAGTAACATCAACCATTACAGGTAAATGTGTTTCTTGTTTTAAAATTGGCACTGCAGAAATATCTAAAGTATTTCTTGTCGCTTTTTCATAAGTACGAATTCCACGTTCACAAAGAATAATTTGGTCATTTCCCTGTGACATTATATATTCAGCAGCATTGATAAATTCTTCAATTGTTGCAGCTAAACCACGTTTTAATAGAACTGGCTTTTTCACCGCACCTACTGCTTTTAGAAGCTCAAAGTTTTGCATATTACGGGCACCGATTTGAATCACATCGATGTAATCAAGGGCCGTTTCAACATCATTTGGACTAACAATTTCGCTGATAGTCGCTAGCCCGAATTCATCTCCGATGCGTTTAAGAATCTTCAATCCTTCTAAGCCAAGGCCTTGGAAATCATATGGAGAGGTTCTTGGTTTGTAGGCACCACCGCGCAACAGTTTAAAGCCCTTTGCTTGCACGGCAGCAGCTACAGCTGCAACCTGCTCATACGATTCAACAGAACATGGACCAAATACAAAGTGTGGAGTGCCATCGCCAATTTTCACGCCTTTAACATCAACAATTGTATTTTCTGGTTTTTTCTTACGAGACACTAACAAAGCTTTACGGTGATCATCTTCTTGAAGCTCTAAACCGGCTTTGAAGATTTGCTTAAACATATGCTCAATCGTTGAATTTTGGAATGGGCCATCATTATTTTCTTTAATTAAATCAAGCATCATCCGTTCACGAACTGGATCATAGCGATTAACACCTTGAGTTTCTTTAACTCGACCGATTTCCTGTACGAGTCTAGCTCTTTCATTAATTAATGAAAGTAATTGTAAGTTTAATTCATCGACACGGTTTCGCAATTGATCTAGATTACTCATTTCTTCAACCTCCAGGTTTATTTTACAGCCTTGTTACATCTGTAATGAAAATAATATTAAAAATATGAACATTTTTATAATTACGGATAATTATATATGATAAAGTTTTTGTTGTCACGAAAAACTTTAACGATTAAACGCTTTTAAGCTTTTAAGCTTTTAAGCGTTAAAGTATAATATGCCGGAAATATCTATTGATGCCTATATTGTATGCAACACGAATAATTGGAACCTAAATTTTAAAAAAAACATCCAAAAAGCGGATGTTTTTTAACTATTTTTTTCTTTGGCTGATGTTAAGGCATCATAAGTGATGTTCCAATGCGAAGCATTCCATACCAACCCATTTTCTTTAAAAAATAATGCTTGTGGTGATTCATGCTTTATTTGAAAAGTTTCTGCTATGTAATTGGATAACGGACGCGAATCTTGGACTGTTAAGTAATAGCTATTGAAATTTGGATGGTCCTCCGTAAATTTCACATATTCCTCATAGGCCGCCTGGCTAATTGGACATGTCACACTATGCTTTAAAAAAACAAAAGGTTCGTTAGCTTGAATTATTTGATCAAATTGTTCAACAGAATCAATTTTTTGCATTTCCCAATCCTCCTTGGCTTTGACTAAACAAATGAATTCATCGAAAAAAGCGATTATCCTTTTAAATCAAGGCATTCTCGCTTAATTTCTGTAATCGTAACATTTTCAGAACCTATCCGCAAATTTAATGATTGAGCTTTTTTTCGGTCTCATCAAAAGCCTTTTTCGTTTCCTCAAGCATCTTTTGAATCGAATCCAACCCCCCATTGTCGGTGATTTCATTTGGATTTTCATCTAAAACTTCGCTTTCTGCACCGCGATTAATTCCTTTAATTTTTGCTAGAGCTTCTGATGATTGTTGGGTAATTGTTTGGGTCAATGTGTTCGTTTTTTCCTTTGTCATTTGGGCAATATCGGAAACCTTTTCTTTTAACTGCAAGTTTCCTGCTTTTTCCTTTATGACCGCTGTTTGATTCGTAACCGATTCGCGAAGGGCTGTACCTGATTTTGGAGAAAGCCATAAAGCTGCTGCCGCTCCAATTACTCCTCCAATCATTGCTCCAAGTAGAAAATCCTTCGTACCGCCCTTATCAGTCTCTTCATGTAAATAATTTCCCATCAAAAATCCTCCTTTAGCTTTTAATGATCACGTTGTCGCTGGCGTATTGGAATTGGAGTATTATCTGCTTTTTGCTGCTTTTTATTTTTCCATTTTTCCTTTAACTCAATGAAGGCATTGCTCCACTGTACAATTTGCGATATTTTTTCTTGATTTTGTTCGACACTTTTATCTACAGTATTGGTAACCGTTTGGATTGAATGATTGAATTTTTGGATGGTAGACCCTACATCTTTCACTGCGTGTACAACACTATTCAAGCTATCTGCTTTTTCTTGAATATCATCCGCTAAGGCATTCGTTTTTTTCAAAAGCTCCGTCGTCTCATTCATAACTCCATCAAGTTGTTTTTCTAACCCATTTAATGTTTTTGAAACACTATCAAGCGTGTATTGTAGCGATTTGAATGTCTTGGATAAATAAATCACTAAAATTAGAAAGGCTATGGCAATTAAGGCCACGCTAAAATATAAAATATTAACCACTCTTTGCACCTCCGTTGTCTCTACCAATATGTTTAACTCACTTTAGCGGGAATAAACCTCTTTCCTACATACTTCAATATTATAGTGGCATTTTCCTTCCTAGGTCACACGATATTTTCGCTCATCAATTGCATAACTTCAACAAAATTTCTAAATTGGGTTACAATAATAGTGCAGAAGGAATTAAAAGGAGGAAAAGCGATGAAGGACCCTAGAATTGAGAAGCTTGCAAATAATTTAATTAATTATTCCGTTCGACTGCAAAAAGGAGAAAAAGTACTAATTGAAAACTTTGGGTTGCAGCGTGAGCTAGTAACCGCACTTGTTAAAGCTGCTTATGCCGCTGGAGGTTATCCTTTTGTACTGTTGAAAGATCATCAGGTCGACCGCTCTTTGTTATTAGGTGCAAAAGAAGAGCAATTCAATTTAATGGCCGATTTCGAAGCCAGTGTGATGAGTCAAATGGATGCTTACATCGGGTTACGTTCTGGTGACAATATTAACGAACATGCCGATGTTCCAGACGAAAAAATGAAGCTTCATGGTAAAACGATTGGTAAAAAAGTACATAGAGATATACGTGTTCCAAAAACGAAATGGGTCGTGCTACGCTATCCAAACTCCTCGATGGCCCAGTTAGCCAAAATGAGCACAGAGGCATTTGAAGATTTTTATTTTGACGTCTGTAATCTTGACTACGGAAAAATGGATGCTGCGATGGATGGCCTTGTTGCACTCATGAATAAAACCGATAAAGTGCGCCTTACAGGACCTGGAACAGATTTAACATTCTCGATTAAGGACATTCCAGCGATTAAATGCTCAGGTCAAATGAATATTCCAGATGGAGAGGTATATACGGCTCCTGTTCGAGAATCCGTAAATGGAGTCATTACCTATAACACCCCATCGCCTTATCATGGCTTTACATTCGAAAATGTGAAGCTTACGTTTGAAAACGGGAAAATTATTAATGCAGAAGCGAATGATACAGAGCGAATCAATAAGATATTTGATACTGATGAGGGAGCTCGCTATGTCGGAGAATTTGCGATTGGTGTAAATCCATTTATTTTACATCCAATGCAGGATATATTATTTGATGAAAAAATCGAAGGAAGCTTCCATTTCACCCCGGGACAATGCTATGACGAAGCATATAACGGAAATCATTCTGATATCCATTGGGATATGGTCAATATCCAACGGCCAGATTACGGTGGCGGAGAAATCTATTTTGATGATGTGCTTATTCGCAAGGATGGTCGCTTTGTGATCCCTGAGCTCGAAGCCTTAAATCCGGAAGAATTTGAAGTAAAAAGTAAGCTCTTCTGTTTAAAACTGACCACAAAAAACAAAAAAGACCAAACCGCTCACAAAGAAGCGATTTGGTCTTTTTTTTCCACCAAAAGTGCTCTATATTGCTAATACCTGTTCATATGCCTCTTGGAACTTTTGAATATCGCCGGCTCCCATGAAGATAATCACACTGTTTTCATGCTGTTTTAACATCGAAGTGTCATCTTCAGCCAAAAGCTCTGCTCCAGGAATTTTCGCTTGTAGGTCGGCAATTGAAAGCTTTCCATGATTTTCACGAGCCGAGCCAAAAATATCACACAAATATACCTTATCGGCTAGATTTAGGCTATCAGCAAAATCACTTAAAAATGTCTGTGTCCTTGAAAATGTATGCGGTTGGAATACAGCTACAATTTCACGATCAGGATATTTTTGATTAGCAGCATCTATCGTTGCTTTGATTTCAGTTGGATGGTGTGCATAATCATCAATAATGATTTGTGATCCTATTTGTTTCTCTGAAAATCTTCGCTTAACTCCAGAAAAGGTTAATAATTGTTCTTTGATTATTTTAATATCGATACCCTCATAATCACACATAGCAATGACCGCTAACGAATTTAAAACATTATGATCGCCAAAAGTAGGAATCGTAAAACGATCAAAATAAGTATTCCGTACAAACACCTCAAAGCTAGTACCATCTGTTGATTTCACAATATTTCTAGCCTGGTAATCGTTATCGTCACCAAAGCCATAAAATAGAACGGGAACCTTTGCCTGGATTTTTTGCAGGTGACCATCATCACCACATGCAATAATTCCTTTTTTTACTTGCCACGCCATTTCCTGGAATGCTGAAAAAACATCCTCAACATTAGCAAAATAATCTGGATGATCAAAATCGATATTCGTCATGATTGCATAATCTGGGTTGTATGATAAGAAATGCCGTCTATATTCACAGGCTTCGAAAACGAAGTACTCTGCATCACGGTCGCCTTTACCAGTTCCATCTCCAATTAGGAAAGAAGTAGGCTTTGCGCCTTGAATGACATGCGCTAAAAGACCAGTAGTAGATGTTTTTCCGTGTGCCCCAGTTATAGCAATGCTTGTAAAATTTTGCATATAATCGCCCAAAAAGCGATGATATCTTACAATCGGAAGCCCCATCCTCATTGCTTCTTGAATTTCCTCATGAGTATCTGGAAATGCATTTCCAGCAATAATTGTCATTCCTGGCTGAATATTCTCCTTATTAAACGGAAGGATCTTTATTCCAGATTGCTCTAGGGCCTGTTGAGTAAAAAAGCGCTTTTCGACATCGGAGCCTTGAACTTGAAAATTTGTATCATGAAGAACTTGTGCCAACGCACTCATTCCAGACCCCTTAATACCTACAAAATGGTAAATAGTCATCTAAAGAACCTCCAACAAACGTCTATCTGTAACACATTATATGAGAATGTTTTCATTTTGCTCATTTTCATTACGTCACAGCGTTATCATATTAAAACATTATACCATTAATACATAAGACGAGAAATTTTTCTTAAAAAACACCTTTTAATAAATAAAATGCCCCCTAAAAGATTCTTGCATTAGTTTATTGTACTACTACTGTTAAAGGAGTCAAGTTCTTCTTCTGTAATTAATACATCTCTAGGCTTACTTCCCTTTGCTTCTGAAATAAATCCATTAGCGTGCATCATGTCAATCAACCGTGCAGCTCGATTGTAGCCGATTTTAAAGCGGCGCTGAAGGCTCGAGGTAGAGGCAACACCTTGCTCAATTATAAATTCACAGGCCTCGTAAAATAGCTCATCTTCTTCCTCCGTTACTTGCGCTTTTTTTATTAGCTCTGTCTGCTCAAATAAATACTCTGGATCCCCCTGATCCCGAACATGGGCTACAACACGGTCTATCTCGGCATCTGAAATAAATGTTCCCTGAAGCCGGACAGGCTTTGACGATCCATTCTCTAGGAAGAGCATATCTCCTCTTCCTAATAATTTCTCTGCTCCACCAATATCAATGATTGTACGAGAATCTATTTGTGATGAGACTGAAAAGGCAATTCTTGTTGGGATATTCGCCTTAATTAAACCTGTAATAACATCAACGGAAGGTCGTTGCGTTGCAATAATTAAATGAATTCCACAAGCCCTAGCTTTTTGAGCAATTCGACAGACTGCCTCTTCTACATCCGCAGGGGCAACCATCATTAAATCCGCAAGCTCATCGATTACAATAAGAATATAAGGAAGCTTATTGTTATATTGCTTTGCTTCATGTGCAAGCTCATTGAAACGCATGATTTCACGAACGCCAGTATGAGCAAATAACTCATATCTTCGCTCCATTTCCTCAACCGCCCACTTAAGTGCACCTGTTGCGGCCTTAACATCGGTAATAACAGGACTTACTAGGTGTGGAATATGATTATATGGCGCTAATTCCACCATCTTAGGATCAATTAGCAATAGCTTAACATCCTGCGGATCGGCTTTATACATGAGACTTGTTAGGATGGAATTAATACAGACACTTTTTCCTGAACCCGTTGCCCAGGCAATTAAGCCATGTGGCATTTTCCGAAGGTCGGTTACCACTGGTTTACCGGAAATATCAAGGCCTAATGCAGCCGTCAATGGTGACGAATTATGAATGAATTCAGGACTATTTAATATCTCACTAATTAAAACAGGACGGCTTGTTTGATTCGGCACTTCAATTCCAATTGTGTGCTTCCCAGGAATCGGAGCTTCAATCCGGATGTCCTTAGCAGCTAAACTAAGTTTAATGTCGTCTTGTAAATTCGTAATTTTATTTACTTTTACCCCAGGATCCGGCTGAACCTCAAACCTAGTAACAGATGGCCCCATTGTTACATTAACAACCTTTGCACCAACATTAAAGTCTGCTAAAGTTCGATTTAACAGGTCTTCCTGCCCTTGAAGCCATTCTCCATTCTCTTCCTGGATAATTGGAGGGGATAGAAGATTTTCAGACGGCGGAAAATAGAGCAAAGTCTCTTTTTCTTCAATTGGTTCTTCTGATAGTTCAGTATCCTGTTGTTCAGGAACGATTTCTTCCAATACAGCCTTTGGTTCTTGAACTTCCTGTTCGCTTCCTGCTGCGATGAAAGGTTTGTTTTCACGATATTTAGACTGGATTAACCTTTCTTTGTCCTGTTTGAGCATCAGAACATTGAAAGGAATATGGGACTTTCTAACTGGCTCTTGTAAAGTTGTTTCTTGATCCATGCTTGCTTCAACATTTTCATCTGTGTCGAATTCATCTTGTATTACTTCAGCTACCATTTCAGCCTGCTTTTCTATTGCTACTTGTTCCGCTAGAGTGCTAGGCTTTTCCGCGACTATTTTCGCTACTAGTGTATCCAGTTCTTCCTCATCTGCTTGCTCTACTACTGTATCTAGTTCTTCCTCTTCTACTTGCTCTATTAGAGTATCTGGCTCTTCCTCTTCTACTTGCTCTATTAGTGTATCTAGCTCTTCCTCTTCTACTTGCTCTATTAGTATATCCAGTTCTTCCTCTTCTGCTTGCTCTACTACTGTATCTAGCTCTTCCTCTTCTGCTTGCTCTACTACTGTATCTGGCTCTTCCTCTTCTGCTTGCTCTACTACTGTATCTAGCTCTTCCTCTTCTACCTGCTCTATTAGTGTATCTGGCTCTTCCACTTCTACTTGCTCCACCATCATTGTTTCCATTTCCTTAACTTCAGGTGTTTCAAGCGTGACAGCACTCTCTTCGTCTAGATATGCATCAATTCCGTGAATGAAACCAGTTAATTCGTGTTCAATCACCTTCATCTGTCGTGGCCTCCCATAACCATAAATAGGTGATGGAATTTCGGTTGGACGAAACGGACCGTGACGAATCTTTTCCTTCTTCGGCTTCACTTTCTGTATTGGTTTATCTTCAAAGTTTGGGAAAGATGGAATCTCCTTTGGTTCCTCAACTACTCTTAATTTTTCTAATCGAGTCCGCAATGGTTGAGATCGCTGAGCTTGAGGTGCCTGAGTGCTTTCACTCTGTTTTTTCTGCTGTGGTGGCTGCCGATTTTCTTTCCTAGATTGCCGATTTGGCTTTTGGACTTTTACTTCGGGAACAACAGGGAACCCGTCTCTGCCTTTGGGATATTGATAAGCGATTCTAGCATTGAGGTCTTTTGGACCTTCTTGTTGGTCTTGTTTACTTTTTGGTAATGAATGTTGTGTATACTCTATTAAATCCTCAGGTTCACCTGAGTCGTCCTTGAAACCATGTAATAATCTTTTAAACCAATCCACTGATGATCATCTCTTTCTGCTTTCTTTTAAAGTGACATTTATATTTTAACAGTTAATTAACAAAATACGAGGGAAAATCGGTGAATAAGTATTAATACCTATCAAAAAGAAAGAACCACATTTTATGTGGTCCTTCAGCTCTATACTTTTTTGTTTTTACCTAAAATAAAGATTGGTTCTAACTCGTTTTCTTCGTACAAGAACGATAACGCAGTAATGGGGACGCGACCGCTCGCAAAGAAGCTCATCGTCATTTGTGCTAGAACATCATAGCCAGTATTATTTTCAATATCTGCAATAATTAGAACATCCTGATGGGGTACCGCTACAGCCATCGTCCCCACCATTTTTTCGTGCATTTCCTTTAAAAATGCTTGATTTAATATCCTACTAGCATCATAGCCGTCATTTGACCGAACAAAATAAAAGTGATTGCCTGCAACTACATCTTCTTTTACCGTTATCGGAAGAGTCCTTACATTGAACAAGGCAGTTTCTCGAATTCGCTCCAAGTTCCAGCCTTCAGCCTTCATCATGCTTTCATCAATAAGCCGATAAGAACTTCCTTGATCAAGCGCATAATAGATCCGTGTTTCGGCAGTATGCTCATCATAAACAAAGCGCTCATTTTCCTTTGCTTCAGTTGGAAAAGAGGTTGAGCGAATAACAGGGAAAATTTTGCTTTCATTTCCCGATAGACTCACTGGTTTACCCATTGCCTGTAAGCCTTCTTCGACAAAGTAAACGACTTCATCAATCGCAGCATCCTTTTGCTCGTGCCATTTGGCGATAATACCCAGGAGGGACACGGTAATTCCCTGACAGGTACGAATATTTTCAATCCGAAGCTGATCCTTCTCACGATCAAAAATAAAATGGCGGCTTGGGTGCTTTAATCGGTTTTCTAATTCTCTTCTTAGCTTCTTTGTATCCATCGTCTTATTTTAACCCAGTAATAAAGCTTTCGATTTCCTCTTTGGTTTTTGCATCCTTACTGACAAAACGCCCCAACTCACGACCATTTTCAAAGGCAACAAAACTTGGAATCCCAAAAATATCTAATTCAGCACAAAGGTCGATAAATTGATCACGATCCGTGTAAATAAAGGTATAGTCCGTAAACTTCGATTCTATTTCAGGTAAAATCGGCTCAATCATTCGACAATCCTTACACCAATCTGCTGAAAATAAAAATATATGTTTACCATTGTCACGTAGTTCATTAAACTGCTCATATGTTTCTAATTTTTTCATGTCTTTCACCTCAACAATATATTTCCCCAATAAGATAATATTTTATCTTATTTGATTTGATATTAACAGGAACGGAAAAACGAGTCTACTTATATGGTTCATTAAAAAATCCCACAGCCATTTGGACTGTGGGATATGATGTATCAGCTTATTTTTTGTCTTTCGCGCTCACATTTTCTTTAACTTCTTTTACCACTTTAACAGAGTTAACAATTTGCATCATCATTTCTGCGTCATTTTTCATGCTTTTCGTTTTGGTTTCGGTTGTCATTTTAACCCCACCGATTCCAACTGTTACTTCCTGCCGTTCATCATCAAGCTTACGGATAAGGAGATAGCCAAATTTCCCGTCCTGCTTATACGTTTTTTTATAATCATACTTGTTGGCATTTAAGGTCGCATTATAAACGACTTTACTCTCCTGACCTTCTTGAGGATTATAGAAAAGTATATATGTTTTTGAACCATTT
The DNA here is from genome assembly GCF_033449965.1 of Bacillus sp. T3. Classification (NCBI taxonomy): domain Bacteria; kingdom Bacillati; phylum Bacillota; class Bacilli; order Caryophanales; family Bacillaceae; genus Bacillus; species Bacillus sp. T3. Next base: position 1,082,560 of record NZ_CP137761.1, on the reverse strand, counting down.
TTCAGGATGATATTATTTTCTGACTTCTCTTTGATTTCAAAGCCAAACGGCATATAAAACTTTATATCATTATTTTTTTCTTTTGCTTTCTTTGGTGAAGAAGTTAGTGCAGTAACCACTTTTTCGTTTGTAGTTTTTTGCTCCTCCTTAACATTGGCAGAACAAGCGCTAAGTAGTAAAGCGGATACAACTAATACCAAGGCTCTTTTAAAGAGTCTTTTCATGTTCTTACACTCCTTGCCCAACTAATTTTTACTTTTTATATCATATCGTTAATATGAAAGCAATGACAAGGAAATGTGTGGCATTTTTTTGAAAAGTAAAGAAATTGTCGAAAAAAGTCGTTTAAATTTTTTCTTTGTAAAATTTGTCTGTTGATTTCCGCTCCAGGTACTCGCTTTCCGCGGGGAGTCTCGCACCTTCCGCTCCAATCAGCAGAGTACTCAAAAATCAACTACGTTCTTAAGACAGCCTTATTTTAATTGATTCAATCGATATAAATATTGACCATATAACAATTTGGTGACGTGGGTAAACATATCAGCACGGTTAATCATTCCTGCCGTAAAAATGCCAATCGCCCCTTCATTTTTTCTGATATTCTGTATTTTTGTAAATTCATCCATCACTGGACCTAGCTCCATACCTTCACGCAATCGTAGAGCAATGGGTTCGGGCAATAATATCCGCGCGCCGCCCGCAATTATCGGTGCTTCATCATCACTTGTTACAAGCGCTCCCCAATTGCATAGAAACAGGCCATAGGAAGTTTCATGAACTCCACCTTCAAGTCCAATTCCGATTTGCCCGGATCCTTGTATAAGTGCTTCATTTGCACGATTAACGGCTCCTTTGATTGTCTCATCATCACTGAATGGTTGTGGCCTTACACCAGATGGCACATCGACTGCAGTAAAATTAAATTCCTTCAATGTGAATGCTTGCTTAACTGCCTCAATTTTGGCAGGGTTTTTTGAACCTATTACAATTTTCATATGATACGGGCCAATGCCCTTGCTCCTTTCCAATTGAAAAAGAGGCAGGATTAGCTGCCCCTTAATTATTTATGAATTGTTGCGAATAAGATCTACGGTTGATTGATCACATTGCTTGATCAGCTTCACCAATAATTCTTTTGCCGCAGCATAGTCATCAACATGAATCATCGAAGCGTGGGTATGAATATAGCGCGAACAAATACCAATGACGGCACTTGGAACCCCGTCATTCGCCGTATGTACCCGTCCAGCGTCTGTACCGCCCTGTGAAGCAAAATATTGATAGGGAATATTATTCGACTCGGCTGTATCGAGGACGAATTCTCTCATCCCCCGATGCGTTACCATCGTGCGATCCAAAATACGCAGCAATACACCTTTACCTAAGTGGCCAAATTCCTTTTTAGATCCAGTCATGTCATTAGCTGGGCTAGCATCTAAAGCAAAAAATAAATCAGGTTTAATTAAATTAGCTGCTGTTTGTGCTCCCCTAAGTCCTACTTCCTCCTGAACAGTTGCTCCAGGAGTAAAGAATGTTCGGTACTACTTCACTATGAAGTTCCTTGAGTAGCTCAATTGCTAAACCACAGCCATAACGATTATCCCATGCCTTAGCAAGAATCTTCTTTGGATTAGTCATTGGTGTAAACGGACAGATTGGGACGATTTGCTGTCCAGGTTTAATTCCTATTTGCGCAGCATCCTCCTTGTTATCAGCACCAATATCAATCAACATATTTTTGATGTCCATTGGTTTATTACGTGTGGCTTCATCTAAAAGATGCGGTGGAATAGACCCAATTACCCCAATAACTGGACCCGTCTTCGTTATGATCTGTACACGTTGCGCCAATAAAACTTGGCTCCACCATCCTCCCAAAGGCTGGAAACGGATCATCCCATTGTCCGTTATCGATGTAACCATAAAACCAACTTCATCCATATGCCCAGCAACCATAATGGTTGGTCCAACTTTAACTCCTCTTTTTACACCGAAAATACTTCCCAGCTTATCCTGGACAATTTCATCACTATATTTACTTAATTGTTCCTTCATAAATTGACGAACCGCATGCTCATTTCCTGCTGCACCTGGTAACTCTGTTAAGGTTTGAAATAGGTTTAATGTGCTTTCATTCATTCATTTTACCCTCTTTCTATGATGACTCTTATGTATATTTTACCATTCTGTTATGATAAGAATAAGAAAATAATAAAAAATCGACTGTTAAAGGAGGTTTATCATTTGAACTGGAAATCATTTTTCATTGGTCTTGGTTCGGGACTTATTGGAGGTCTTGCTGCTACTTATTTAGTCTCGAAAGAGTACCCTATAAAGGTTTCTCCTGAAAAGGTTCTTGAGCAGGTAAAAACTCAATTCAAAGAGCAAGGCCCTATTAGTGGATCCTGGATTAACATGGAGGCCGTACCGTATGAAAATAATCATCTCAAATATAAGGTATATAAGGGCGGCATCTCACAAAATAAAGAAGACCATGCCATTCAGTACGAATTTATTGCAGACGCATTAACAGGCACGATTATATCGGTTGAACAGCTATAGTTTACTGAAAGAATACAAAAAAAGAGCTTTTCGTCAGCTCTTTTTTTGCTTCTATCGATATTTTACCTCAGAACGGTAAATACGATTACCTTTGTTTGAGAATTTTTCCTCGTATTCAGTCATAATGTTTCCTTCAAAATCACTATTATGAAGATCCAAGCTTACCCATTTCAATAGCAAGCCGTATTCTGAAAAGCTTGTCAGTGAATATTCAAATAACCCTTGATTATCCGTTTTAAAATGGATTTCACCTTGATCGATTAGAATATCTTCGTACTGCTTTAAAAACGTTTTGTACGTAAGCCGACGCTTTTCATGACGTTTCTTTGGCCAAGGATCAGAGAAATTCAAATAGACCCGATCTACCTCACCTTTAGCAAAGTATTCCGTTACATCTGCAGCATTTGCATTCAACAACTTTAAATTCGTTACATCGGCCTCAATAACTCGTTCAAGTGCAGTTACGATAACGCTTGGCTGCAGTTCAATCCCAAGGTAATTAACATGTGGATTGGCTTTTGCCATTTCTGTAATGAACCGTCCTCTTTCGGTCCCAATTTCAATATGCAATGGCTGTTTTAATTCAAATGCGTTATTCCACTCTCCTTTTAATAATTGAGGAGAAGTTATGACATACTGAGGATATTGTTCTAATTTATCTTTTGCCCATGGTTTATTTCGTAATCTCATTCGTGACACCCCTAAAATTATATACGTTCAAACAATAGCATGTGACAAGTTCCGTTGCAAGCTAAAATAATACCTAAAAATGCAAAATCTTACCTTTTTTTAGTAAAGATTATGTTAAAGAATGGTGTTGATTTTTGAGCACTCTGTTGATTGGAGCGGAAGGTGCGAGACTCCTGCGGGAGAAGGAGGCTCACGGACTCCCCGCGGAAAGCGAGCACCTGGAGCGGAAATCAACAGACCAAATTTAACACTTTCGTTAATAAAAGAAATATATGACAATCATGCATAAACTAAAAAAGGAATTCACAAATTAACTGTGAACTCCTCTCGAGAAAGGAACGATTTTAATGCCTTTAAATGATCAAGACCAAGTAAATTTACTAAAAGACATTTTGAGCAATCATCAGACGGACTGTTGTGGTTCAGTTGCTGAATGTGAGCAATTGGAACGATTAATAAAATCATTATTAATGAATGACAACATAAATAATGATGTGAAATCTGTTCTACAAGAAGTTTATAACTACAGTCAAGATGGAATTCAAACCTCTGATATTAACCAACATATCGAAACTAATCAAGGTCGATTGTCAGCTTGGGTTAATGATATTAATCAATACACCTAGAGGATTTTATCTAAATAATCAATCCATCGTTTCATTTCTTGGTATCGCGCTTTCTTTTTGTGCCAATGAATGGATATTAGTGTATGAGCAAGTACATACCATTTCATTCTTAGTTTCAATTCTTCTGAGTCTTCCATACCATAGAGATCAAGCCAATCTTTCCACTCAGATTTTGGAATGTACCAATACAACAGTAATCCTAAATCAATAGCAGGGTCTCCAATCATGGCACCGTCCCAATCAATTAAATACAACTGGTTGTCTTCCGCAAGCAGCCAGTTGTTATGATTGACATCGCCATGACAAACTACATGCTTTTGGCATTGTACATTCTTAACCTCTTTTTCCAGAAATTCAGCTGACTTTTGAACAGAAGGATGCTGTAGTTGTTCATAATCTAATCCATTCAGAACAATTTGTAAAAAAGGCTCTGGCATGATCGGAGTAATCCCTAATCTGCTTAACATTCCCTTAAGTGGTTCTGATTGATGAATTTTACGAAGCAATTTTGCCACCTTTTCATCATTCATCTCAGTTGGCGATAATTCCCGACCGTTTAACCATTGTTGGGCAGTAATCACATCGCCTGTTTCCAGCCTCTTCGTCCAAACCAGCTTTGGGACAAGCCCTTCTGCTGAAAGTACTGCAAGAAAAGGAGAAGAATTTCGCTTTAAAAATAGCTTTTGTTCTTCATGTTGAGCAAAAAAAGCCTTACCTGTAGCTCCTCCTGCGGGGACAATGTCCCACTCTTGTCCTAATAAATGCTCCAAAGTTGTTCACCTTCAATTAAATTCACAATTTCCGTCAATGAATGGCTATAATATGTTAACAAAAAGGGTAGCGCCCATGTTTATCCTTGGCAGCATATGAACCTCATTCATAAATGATTTCTTAATGCTTGCTTGGATTGGGCGCTAAGCTCAAAATATTATTCATACATAAAACGATCGTTATTTTCAAATTACAATAAAAAACAGTTTCTAATAAAAATACTGATAGCAATCTTAATAATTTTATCCTCTATTTGCTTTTTTCGTCAACCCCTTCTCGTAACGAAAAAGGTGATTACCATTTTTTCATTGGACTAATACCGCTACACTTATCGGATCTAAAAAATAACGATGATGATTTGTTTTGGCAATTGGCGTGGAGCTTGCATGATGACCATCAGCTAGAATATGCCATTCTCCCTGATAAGGAAGCTCGATTCCAACATGTTCAACAGACGGATTGATTAACACAAGGATTTTATCCCAATGGCCAAATTTGGTGACGTCTTTTAATAAATAACCAATAATTGGCTTGGTTAGAGGGAGAAAAGAAGAATAATTTCTAATCTCCTGAGCAGAGGCAAGCCGAAAAGCTCCGTGTGATTTACGGATTTCGATTATTCCTTTTACAAATCGAACATTATCGTGATAAAGAACTTGTTTATTCCAGTCTAACCAATTAATATCATCAGGTGATCGATAGCTGTTGCCAATCCCTTTTTTTGTCCGAAAAAATTCCTGACCACTGTGAATAAAGGGAATTCCTTGCGCCAATAGGACCATTGCTGTAGCTAATCGATGTCGTTTTTGTCTTTGCACTATATTAGAATCTTGTATACATACTGAAATTTTATCCCAAAGTGTATGATTATCATGGGATTCAACATAATTAACTGTCTGGATGGGCTCAAGAAAAATCCCCTGTGTTGATTTCTCAATCCCGATACTTCCTCCTAATACCTGCATCGCAGCCTCATAGTAGTGGTCATTACCAAAGCAGAAGCCTCGATCATACAAATTAAATGTACTTCCTTTAATGGAATCACGAAACCAATCATTAAATTGGGCAATCCGTGGGAGTTTCTTTTGGTTACGAATATTTGCTTTCTGCTCTGCAGGGATTGGGTATTTAAGTCCCAGCCTTCTCCTATAATAAGCGCTGTTTCATCTATTTCATCCACTGTTTTACGAACTAAATTCATCGTCTCTATATCGAGTATCCCCATTAAATCAAAGCGAAACCCGTCAACATGATACTCCTTCATCCAAAATTCAATCGAATCTAGGATATATTTGCGGACCATTAATCGCTCTGAAGCAATATCATTACCAACTCCTGTTCCATTTGAAGGCATTCCGTGATGATCATGGCGAAAAAAATAGCCAGGAATGATTTTTTCAAAAGCAGACTGCTCGCGGATATAGACGTGATTGTAAACAACATCCATAATGACTCGTAAACCTTGTTCATGGATACTATGAATCATATACTTCAGTTCTTTTATCCGTGCATAGGGATCATTTGGGTTACTCGAATAACTACCTTCAGGCACATTGAAGTGGAGCGGATTATAGCCCCAATTATATTCTTTTTCTGGATCTAGCTCATTTACTCCATCAAAATCATTAAAAGGAAGAAACTCTATATGGGTTACACCTAAATCCTTTATATAGGAAAGACCTGTTGGGAAACCATCACTACACCTAGTATGCATTTCAGCTACACCAAGATAAGTCCCTTTATTATTCACTCCACTCGAGGAGTGGATTGTAAGATCACGGATATGTGTTTCATAAATAACGGCATCAGTTGGACTGTTCAATCGAGGCAAACGCGGTTTGGGTGTCTGAGTTTTTTCTAGATTGATAATGACACCTTTCTCCCCATTTGCAGTAACAGCTACAGCATAGGGGTCAACAACTTCTCGCCAATCTCGATTGATGCAAATATCAAAAGTATACTGAAACAGTTCGAAATTCCCCTGTTTTTCCAGAAACCATACCCCTTTATCCTCACGATTCATTTCGTATTCAACCGAAGTAGCTTGATTTGGAGGTGTTAACTTTACTTTAGCGCCAGTTGCGGTTGGAGCCCATAGCTTGAAGCCAACCCTTTCCGGATAAAAGGTTACTCCTAAATCGTTTCCTTCGTAATAAAATAACTCATCGAATTCAGGAGTTCGAATGACTGATCCAATTTGGAGGTCTGTTATTCCTTCATGTTCATCCATAATCCATAATTGTTTTCCCATCATTACTTTAATGTCAGAGGAACAAATATATTTAATCTTTTCATCAAGCTCGATTGTACGGTTAATTTCTAACTCCTGCTTCAGGTTGCCATCAAGAAGAAAAAAACGGGTTGAAACACCTTTGTAATACGCCAGAGGGAGAAGAATTGTGATCATGTTCATCTCATCCAAATATGCTGAAAACAAGCGATCACCGGGACTCATCATAATTCAACTCCTTTTATCATCTTGCTTCTTATTTGTTTTTAAAGTGCGGGGGCGATCATCATTAAAGCTACCTTGAATATGTGTATGCTTAGGGAAGTCTATCCAACAGCCTTCCGGAAAACGCTAACAAAAACAGTCAATACCCTATAGGGTCCACCAATTATTTACAGTAACAAAGTACAAAGCGAGCAATGGTTCAGTAGGAATATAAAAGCCTCTGGCAAAGTCATTTCCCTAACGCCAAAGAATCATACACCTACTACAAACCTCTTATAGTATATATATAGTTTCTTTTTCTCCCAATGTGTCTTTTCATGCTTTTTTATCATTTTTCTATAAAAAGATTTATTAATCATTAAGTGTGAAGGTTTTTATCGCCTCATATTTTTGTTCTCGGTCGAGATGAGATTCATAAAGTACAATTTGGTTAGCTTTGAAGGTTAATGAAGTGACTAATCGTTTTTCCATTTCAAATGTCGTGTATGGAAATTTATCATCCCCCTGCCATTTTCGTGCTAAGGTGATATGGGGATGAAAGGGTCTTGTTTCCAACTTAAAGCCTGCCTCTAAACACGATTTGAAAACCTGATTTCGCACTTCCTGTAACATTTCTTCCCTTTGCACACCCCCAAAAAAAATTCTAGGAGTTTCCTTTCTCCCGAAAATACCGAGTGAATCAATCGTTAACGGAAAAGAGTGGCTTTCATGAAGATTTTGACCAACAAGTTCTGTTGCTTGATTAAGCTGCTCTTTTGAAGCCTGTCCCAAAAAGGCAAGCGTAATATGATAATCCAATTCGTGTACCCATCTTGCAAAAGGGTAGGAATTCTTAAGCTGATTACAGCATTCCTTTAACTTCAACTTTATTTCCTCTGGAAGGCTTAAGGCAAAAAAATAATGACGCTGCAAAACCATGTTGAAATCTCCTTTACAAAATGATAAAAGAGGTCATCCCCACGCCTAAGAAGTGTGGTTTGACCCCTTTATTTTTAATCAGACTTATTAGAACATTGTTGACTAACTATTCACGTCTTAAACAGCTCCACACTGTCGAATAATTTCTAATTCAAAAAGTTCACCTAAGCGAACTGTAAAATCTCCTGGTTCCCCTGTTCCAATTACTCTATCTGAAACTGCTACAATTGGAGTTATTTCAGCAGTTGTACTCGTTTGGATAACTTCATCTGCTGCAAATAACTCCTCGATAGAAAATTCTCTTTCCTCATATTGTAGATTTAGATTCTTACAAAGGGAGAGCATCACCTGTCTCGTAATTCCATTGAGTATGTATTGGTCAGCAGGATGAGTGTAAAGTACCCCATTTTTTATAATTGAAATGTTCGATGAGCTACCTTCAGTAATGTTTTCACCACGGTGGAGCACCGCTTCTTCACATCCTGACTCAACCGCCTTTTGTTTTGCAAGTAAATTTCCAAGTAGATTTAAACTTTTAATATCACAATGGTGCCAACGAATATCTTCCACTAAAACTGCTCTTGCACCATGTTTAATGGTTTTGATTGGACGTTCTAGCTTTTTCGTGTAGGCAACAAAAGATGCAACTGTAGTTGGAGCGGGAAAAGCATGATTTCGAGCTGATACACCTCGTGAAAATTGTAAATATACAATCCCAGAATCTAGCTGATTTTTCTCAATTAACGCGGTTAATTTTTGCTCAATTTCAGATATTGAAAACGGTAAAACTAAATTTATTTTTTCTGCACATTCCAAAAGACGGTCTAAATGCATTTGACTTGCAAACATATGCCCATTGTAAACACGGATGACTTCATAAATTCCGTCGCCAAATTGATAGCCCCGATCTTCAATATCTACTTTCGCTTGATTTCGTTCTACAAATTCACCATTTAGAATCGCGATGCTCATCTGTTACACACTCCTTTTAGTCTCGTCACCACGTGTAAGCTCATAAATTGCTTGCGCATAAATTGCCGTTGCCTTTAATAAATCATCAATTTCAATATATTCATCCTTCTGATGCGCAATGTCCTCTCTCCCTGGGAATAATGGGCCAAATGCGACTCCAGACTTTAATGAACGTGCATACGTCCCGCCCCCGATGGCTAGAAGCTCCGCTTTTTCTCCTGTTTGTTCCTCATACACCTTTTGAAGAATTTGAATGAGTGGATCATTCTCCTCTACATAATGCGGATTCGAATTTGAGTAATTTTCAATTACGAAATCTTTATCCTTAAGAAAAGACTCTAAATTTGATTTAGTATCTGCGATTTGATTCGTAACAGGATAGCGCATATTTAAGCCTAATCTTCCACCTTCATCCTTTGAATAGCTTAATTTTCCAACATTAATGGTCAAATCACCTGAAATCTCATCATGATATTGAACGCCAAGCGCTCTTCCACGAGAATCATTACCAAAATATTGATCAACAAATTGAATAAAGTGAGCTGCCTGAGAATCCATTTTTATATCCGATAAAAATCTAGCTAAGAAAAGTCCGGCATTCTTCCCGTTATTCGGCTCCATCCCATGTGCGGAAATACCCTCAACTTCCAGGACAAGTTTGCCACATTCAACATACTGCTTCCCGTTTAATTGATTATCCTTTAAAAAGTTATTAAAGCATTGCACAATATCGGTCTGGGATTGCTGGGCAACTAATTCTGCTTTTGCAAAATCAGGAACCATATTATACCTTCTTCCAGATGTGAATGATAAAAGCTCAATGGGAAGCTCTCCGACTTGTTCAAATTTAGCACTTTGAACAAGGTCTAAATCCGCAATCCCTTTTTCAGCATGAATGATTGGAAAATCCGCATCAGGCGCAAAACCCATCGTCGGCATTTCCTCTTGTTGAAAATAATGGTCAACACAGCGCCAGTTACTTTCCTCATCGGTTCCAATAATCATCCGAACCCGTCTATTCAATGGAACACCTAACTCCTTGACGATTTTCATCGCATAATAGGCAGCAATGGTAGGCCCTTTATCATCAATAGCTCCTCGTGCAAAAATCTTCCCATCACGAATTTCCGCGGCATACGGGTCACTGCTCCAGCCATCCCCCTCTGGCACGACATCGACATGACATAAAATCCCTACTAACTCTTCTCCTGCTCCAAACTCAATATGACCAGCTAAATTGCCTACGTTTTTTATCTTGAAACCATCCGATTCACCTAATTGGAGCATAAAATCCAATGCTTCTTTAATCCCTTTCCCTAGTGGGGCATCCGGCATAGCCTCTTCTTCATTTAATACGCTTTTTATATGTAAAAGTTGTTGAGTGTCCGATATTAGCTTACTCTTTCGATTTTCAACCTCTTTAACCCAATCAAATGTTTGCAAAGAAAGAACCTCCTTTTTAATTATCAACTCGACAATATTAAGCTCTAGCACCATTATACACAGAATCCTTTGATGAAAACGAACCGGTTTATCACTTTTATGCAACATGTTATCAATTGAAAGAAATTACAAAAAAATTTAAAATTTTCTTTCTTTGGTATATTTACTCCTTTATTCACCATATTGTATAGTATTAATAAAAAGAAAGGAGAATTTGTCCAATTTTACTGGTAAAAATTAATATTTTGTTAAATCTAGACTTATTAAGTAGAAATTTTCAGAGAACAAGCGTACAATAAATTTAAGAATCATCTAAATCGTAGAAATACGATTAAGAGTTGAAAAAGGAGTTGTCTGCAGAAGGGAAACTACATATTTAATAGTCTATACTTCATGAGCCAGTCGGATGCAGGTATTTGCCACGGGTTTGAAAAAAGGATAGGGAGTGGTTTTTTGAAACCTTCGACTAACCGAATGTTAAACCGTATCAAATCCATCTACATGTTTATTCAAAAAAATGGGACCGTATCGACACAGGACCTTGTTGAGGAATTTGGAATTACTCCTCGCACGATCCAAAGAGATTTAAATGTTTTGGCTTATAATGACTTAGTAGAAAGTCCCAGCCGCGGCAGATGGACAACAACTCATAAGAAGGTTAAAATGTCGTCTTAAATAGCAAAATAGAAATCGTCCTTTGGACGATTTCTTTATTTTTGCTGATAATTTAATAATTGTTCGATTTCTTCCTCGGTTAGTTCTCTATATTCACCTAATTCCAAGTCCTCATCCAGCTTGAGCGGGCCCATCGTCATTCTTTTTAAATAAACGACTCGTTTGTCCACGGCTTGGAACATTCTTTTCACCTGATGGAATTTCCCTTCAGTAATGGTCAGCTCAATTTCTGAGCGGATTCCGCTTTTAATGATGTTTAGCTTACCAGGTTTAGTGACATATCCATCATCCAAGGTCACGCCTTGTTTAAAGGCTTCCACGTCAGCTTCTGTCACTACTCCATCAATGACAGCGTAATACATTTTTGGAACATGCTTTTTAGGTGACAGAAGTCGATGGGCTAATTGCCCATCATTTGTTAGAAGGAGCAACCCCTCTGTATCTTTATCAAGGCGACCAACCGGAAATGGCTCAAAAACACAATCAGCCATTTCCAACAAATCGATTACCGTTTCATCCTTACTATCCTCTGTTGCTGAAATGACTCCATTCGGTTTATTCATCATCAAATAAATAAATTGGCGGTATTCAATCACCTCACCATTCAGTGACACAACATCGTTTTCTGGATCCACATGCTGTTTCGAATCCTTTATGACTACATTATTTATTTGAACAACCCCTGATTTAAGGAGTTGCTTTACATCCTTCCGACTTCCAAAACCGAGATTCGCTAACATTTTATCGATTCTCATCAACACACCTCCGAACATTCTAAACCGTGTTTTGGGCAGCTGCCTATACCATTCCCAATTAACCACATAGACTGTTATCATTCTTACCCAATATAAAAAATGGAGATGATAATATGGACTTCCGACAACAACAATTCCCAGGTTTTCCAGGAGGTGGCTTCCCTGGTGGCGGCTTTCCTGGTGGTGGATTCCCTGGTGGTGGAGCAGGAAATGTCGACCGACGCCTAGATAGATTAGACCGCCGTGTAGATCGACTTGATCGCGAAGTTGAACAATTACGTCGTCGTATTGATCGTATTGAACGTCGCTTAGGGATTAGACAGGAAGAGACTCAGGTTGTTGCACAGCCACAACAGCTACCAGCTCAATACCCACAATACACTGGCTACTACTATTAAGAAAAACAGTAAATCGTCTTAGTCAGCAGATGATGATCTCCTCGCTTTGAAACACTCCGTTTCAAAAGTGAGGGATCGTTTTAATTAAAATGGTAAACGCAATTTTTGTTTCATACTATGGGCACGTTGGCCGAACAATCGATAGACAAGCTTTGAACGATAGGCTAAAAATACATAGATCCCTGCCCCTACAAACGCTGATAAAGCAATAATAATTAACGATTGTATTTTAGAAGCTGGCGATAAAAATAGCAATGATAGTTTCAAGGTAGCAAAAGCACCGGCCAACATGATTAATGTGAATAATACGATCAACATAGAACGCCTAACCACAAATCGAAACGGAAAATGGGCAAATTTTTTGATCACAAACAAATTAATCATAATTGCCGCAGTATATCCTAAGGCTGTCGCAAGCACCGCTCCATTTGTTTCAAAAAGCTTAATAAGAGGAATGTTTAAGCTTAACTTTAAGAGTAACCCAATCAGTAGACTAAGAATCGTAAACCGCTGTTCATTAATGCCCTGGAGTATGGCGGCGGTAACGGAATAGAGTGAAAAAAGAATCGCAACAGGTGCATAAGCCCTAAGCACCTCTGTTCCTAAGTCCTTATGCTCATAAAATACGGTATAAACTGGCTCTGCTAACAAAGATAATCCAAGAACCGCCGGCAAAGTTAAAAACAACATTACCTGAAAGGTTTGATTTAACTGACGAATCAAGTCCTTCCGATCATTTTCAACAAAGGCCTTAGTGACACTTGGTACTAGCGTAAGCGAGAACGCTGTTGCAAGCGAGACCAGGAATAATAACTAATTTATGGGATTCAAAGTTTAGAACACTAAGCGCGAAATCCGTTTGTTTTGCAAGCCCCATTGACACCATCGCTTTGTTAAAGGTTAATTGGTCAATCAATTGAAACAGCGGATTAGCAATTCCAACAAACACAAATGGAGCAGCATAAATGAGAATTTCCTTATATATTTGACTTAAAGATATATCTATTGTTCCTTTATCCTGCAAAAGAATTTCATCTAAATATGGTTTTCTCTTTACCCAATACCAAAATAGAATGAGCAAGCTCCCAATTGCACCAATAAAGGCAGCAAACGTCGCAACACTGACCGCTTGAGTAATGCTTCCATCAAGAACATTTAAAACAACATATGCCCCAACCAACACAAATGCGATCCGCACAATTTGTTCAACAACCTGCGAGACTGCCGATGGCCCCATCGATTGATGCCCTTGAAAGAAACCACGAATAAGACTCATGAACGGTACAACAATTAAGGCAAAGCTTACTGCTCTAATAACGGTTATAACATCCTTCACACTTGTTACCTGGTCTTTATCCTGTATGACAACATCAGCTAGCAGTGGCGCCGACATATACATGATTAAAAAAGAAACGACCCCTGTCGCCAGCATCACGAGCAGTCCTGATTTGAACAGTTTTCTGCCTACACCATATTCTTCTAACGCATTGTATTTCGAAATAAATTTTGCAACGGCTAGTGGAATCCCAGCGGTGGCAATACTTATAAAAATGGTATATGGAACGTATGAGTAATTGTAAAGAACCGTCCCTCGGTACCCCACGATTTCGTAAAATGGTATGACATAAAATAAGCCGAGAACCTTTGAAACCATTGTCCCTAACGTCAGGATAAGGGTCCCTCTTAAAAGCTTTGATGACATATAATCCCTTCCTACTCAGAAATACGCAAGCACACAGCCTGCGCTAGAAACACACACTAGTAGTAGTTTACCTTTCTTTACTGTTGAATGCTACTCGTAATATATAAATTTGTATTGTAGGAGAGAAGTTTTCTTTTTCTTCGGAATGATAATATAATAAATGGGTTGTATTCAAAAGAAGTAATTGATTAAGCGGGTGAATGAACTATGCAATTTGATGTTGTAGTAATTGGCGGCGGACCTTCAGGCTTAATGGCAGGTATAGCCGCAGCAGAGCAAGGCAAAAAAGTCCTTCTCGTCGATAAAGGCGATAAGCTTGGCCGAAAGCTTGCCATTTCTGGAGGAGGACGCTGCAATGTGACAAACAGGCTTCCAATCGATGAAATCATTAAACATATACCTGGCAATGGCCGTTTTCTCCATAGCGCATTTTCTATATTTAATAATGAGGATATTATCTCTTTTTTTGAAAAGCTTGGAGTGGAATTAAAGGAAGAGGATCATGGCCGAATGTTCCCAGTCAATGATAAGGCGCAATCCGTTGTTGATGCCTTAATTGATCGCCTCGAGCAGCTTGGAGTAAAACGTTGGACGAATTGTCCAGTAAAAGATATTCAATATTCAGATGGTCGTGTTGCTTCAGTTATTTTACATAATCGAGAAACCATTACAGCTAAGGCGGTTGTCATTGCAGTTGGCGGTAAATCTGTACCCACACCAGGTTCGACTGGGGATGGCTATGCCTGGGCTATAAAAGCAGGACATACGATTACAGACTTATATCCAACCGAGGTACCACTAACTTCTTCCGAGCCATTTATTAAAAGAAAAGACTTACAGGGTTTATCACTGCGAAACGTGGCGTTAAGTGTATTAAATCAAAAGGGCAAACCAATCATTACGCACAAAATGGATATGATCTTTACTCATTTCGGAATTAGTGGTCCAGCAGTACTACGATGCAGCCAGTATGTTGTGAAGGAAATGCGAAAAACGAAGAAAAATGAAGTAATGATGAGTCTCGATACTGTTCCTGACAAAAATGCAGAAATGCTGTTTCAGGAAATCATGAAGATTATCAAGGTAGAACCGAAAAAAGCAATAAAGAATAGTTTTAAAGGAATTGTACCAGAACGTTTTTTGTTATTTTTACTTGAACAATGTGAAATGGACCCTAGTGCGATGGGTAATTCCATCTCACAGGATAAAATACGCAGCTTTGTTACGGTCTGCAAGCAATTTCAATTTCGCGTTACTGGCACCCTCCCACTCGAAAAAGCCTTCGTCACAGGCGGGGGTGTATCAGTAAAAGAAATTGAGCCGAAAACAATGGCCTCAAAGAAAATGAATGGTCTTTATTTTTGTGGAGAAATATTGGATATCCACGGCTATACCAGGTGGGTACAATATTACATCTGCTTTAGTAACAGGTCGTTTAGCTGGTCTAAACGCAGGGAAGTTTGCGGCTTCACAGTGATATAATTGACTGTTTATAACATTGGGAGTGGTGTCCTAAGATACTTGGGATGTTCCACTATTAGTACGCTACTTTTTAGTGTAGAAGAAAATAAGGACACTTAAAGATTGGTTAGTACCCTATTTATTGAGTACTAAATGGATTAAGGGCATTAAATGATTGTTTAGTTCCCTGTTTTGGAACTAGCTGGTGAAATAAAGGTACTAAAAAAGGCATGGCCTTCATGAACCGTATCATGCTCGGTAAATAACCATCGCTGAAAAACAATAAATTTGATCCTCCTCGTCCTCTTGATAGGCTGCCACATTATATTTAATGTCGAGCAGCTTTTTTTCGTCCAATTTCTCTAAAAACCGATTCATTTCACTCTCTAAATCCTTTTCATGCTCATAATCGAATACTTTCACCTGGATCATTTCCTTATGCTCCAATCGTTTTTACATCTATCATTGACAATAATCTGATTTTTTAGAACATTTTTTACCTCATAAAAAAATCCCAGTCCTCCAAGAAGGGACTGGGATAATTGTTGCTTAATATTTTAAAACACTAATTCACCTTTCCATTCAAGCATTCCACCGACCATATTGCGTACTTTAACGCCATGGTCATGCAGGAAGTAGCCTACATTTTCGCTGCGACGACTTGAACGGCAAATCAGAATATATTCTTTATCCTGATCAAAGTAATCAAGATTCATTGGGATTTCGCCCATTTTGATATGCTTTGCACCTGGAATCATTCCGGTTGCAACCTCTTCATCTTCTCTTACATCCACTAATTCTAATTGTTCTCCAGCTTCAATCTTTTTTTGTAGCTCTTCTGGAGTAATAATATTTAATTCTTCCATCCCCATTTTCCTTTCTGAGTTAACTAGTTGTTGATTTCCGCTCCATTCAACATAACATGTTAACTTTGCTTTTTTATCTAAAAATGATCTAATTCCTAACCTCCATTAATCGGTGGTACCCCTTTGGAATTAATCATTTTCACAATAAACTAGTTAGTTCGCAACTATATTTACTAGCTTGCCAGGAACGGCAATTACTTTGCGCACTGTTTTTCCGTCTATTTGTTCTTTTACCGTATCATCATCCATCGCAATTTGTTCAAGGGCTTCTCTTGATGAACCCGATGGAACCAATAATTTTGCTTTTACTTTACCGTTGATTTGAATAACGATTTCCACTTCATCATCAACTAGCTTTGCTTCATCATAAGCAGGCCATGCTTCGTACGAAAGGGTTCCTTTATGTCCAAGCTTTTCCCATAGCTCTTCAGCAACATGTGGGCAAATTGGAGCTAGCATTTTTACGAAACCTTCCATAAAATGCTTTGGAAGTACCGCTGCCTTATAAGCATCGTTAATGAACACCATCATTTGCGAAATCGCGGTATTAAAACGTAACCCTTCGTAGTCCTCTGTTACCTTTTTAACGGTTTGATGATAGATTTTTTCAAGCGTTGTTTCTTCACTTTCCTTAACTTTTGCGCTAAGCTCACCGTTATCTTCAATAAACAATCGCCAAATGCGGTCTAAGAAACGTCTTGAGCCGTCTAAACCATTTGTTGACCAAGCAATAGAAGCATCAAGTGGTCCCATGAACATTTCATATAAACGTAAAGTATCTGCACCATGGCTTGTGACGATATCATCAGGGTTCACAACATTCCCTTTTGATTTACTCATTTTTTCATTGTTTTCGCCTAGAATCATACCTTGGTTAAATAGCTTTTGGAACGGCTCCTTCGTTGGAACAACACCAATATCATATAAGAATTTATGCCAGAAACGAGCGTACAATAAATGTAGCACCGCGTGCTCAGCACCACCGATATAAATATCAACAGGTAGCCATTCGTTTAATTTTTCTGCGTCCGCTAAGGCATCCTCATTTTTAGGATCGATGTAGCGTAAATAGTACCAGCAGCTTCCTGCCCATTGTGGCATTGTATTCGTTTCACGGCGACCTTTTCTACCAGTGTCAGGGTCAACCACATTCACCCAATCAGCAATATTAGCAAGTGGAGATTCACCTGTACCAGATGGCTTGATTTCAGATGTTTTTGGAAGCACTAATGGAAGTTCTTGTTCAGGAACAGCTGATGATGTGCCATCTTCCCAATGGATAATTGGAATCGGCTCACCCCAGTACCGCTGGCGACTGAACAACCAATCTCGTAAACGGTATGTTACTTTTTTCGTTCCGATACCTTTTTCCTCAAGCCATGAAATCATGGCAGCAATTCCATCCGCCTTGTTCATTCCATCTAAGAAGCCTGAATTCACATGTGGACCATCACCAGTAAATGCCTCTTTCGATACATCTCCACCTGCTAATACTTCAATAATCGGTAGTTCGAAAACCTTAGCGAATTCATAGTCACGCTCATCGTGGGCTGGTACAGCCATAATCGCGCCGCTACCGTAGCTCATTAAGACATAATCAGCAATCCAAATTGGCATTTTAGCGTTATTAACAGGATTAATGGCATATGCACCAGTAAACACACCTGTTTTTTCTTTTGCTAAGTCAGTCCGTTCAAGATCACTTTTACTTTTAATTTTTTCTAAATATGCCTCAACATTAGCCCGTGCATCAGTAGTTGAAATCACATCTACTAAAGGATGCTCCGGTGCAAGCACCGCATATGTTGCACCAAATAACGTGTTCCGGACGAGTGGTAAACACAGTGAAGGTCTCATCATGTCCTTCAATACCGAAGGTTACCTCCGCTCCTTCCGAACGACCAATCCAGTTTCGTTGCATTTCTTTAATGCTTTCAGGCCAATCAACCTCTTCTAAGTCTTCTAATAAGCGATCAGCATAAGCGGTAATTCGTAGCATCCATTGCTTCATTGGTCGTCTTTCGACGGGATGACCACCGCGTTCACTTTTCCCATCAATGACTTCCTCGTTAGCCAAAACGGTTCCAAGTGCAGGACACCAGTTTACAGCTACTTCATCAATATAGGCTAAACCTTTTTTATAAAGCTGAAGAAAAATCCATTGTGTCCATTTATAATAGTGTGGATCTGTTGTATTCACTTCACGATCCCAGTCATAAGAAAATCCTAAAGCTTTAATTTGACGACGGAAGTTATCAATGTTTTTCTTAGTAAATTCAGCCGGATCATTCCCCGTATCCAAGGCATATTGCTCAGCAGGTAAGCCAAATGCATCCCATCCCATTGGATGTAACACATTGTAGCCCTGCATCCGTTTTAATCTTGATAATATATCGGTTGCAGTATATCCCTCCGGATGCCCTACATGCAGTCCTGCTCCTGATGGATATGGGAACATGTCAAGGGCATAGAACTTACGCTTTCCTTTTTCTTCACTCGTTTGAAAGGATTTATTTTCTTCCCAATACGCTTGCCACTTTTTTTCAATCTCCTGATGATTGAAGCTCATCGGATCTTCCTCCTTAATTACTATGTATTTGCTATACAATTTTTTTCGACTATAATAAAAAACCCCTCATCCCAAAACAGGGACGAGAGGTCTGATTATATCTCCCGCGGTACCACCCACATTAGTGTATGCACACTCACTTCAAATTCCTTAACGCGGAAAACGGCAAGAATTACTGTTCCTTCACTCTTGCGACTCAAAGGCGAGTTCATGAAGCGTCTGGTTGACTTGCACCACCCGTCAACTCTCTAAAAACAGACTTACTGCCATTACTACTCCTTGTCCCTGTCGAACTATAAAACTATACCTATTGTATAAAATTTCCCCTACTGATGCAAGTATGCGTTCATTAGCTTCCGAAAAGGTAATATTCATAGTATGAGGAATGGATTAATGAGTGACGATTACTACTAAATTTTATCCAAAAATATTATTTATAATGACCTTGAAATAAGTTCATTCTTCCCTTTAAGTTTTTTGTCAAATATGAGCGATGTAGAGAGAGACAGAATAAACAAGATAATCATTACGATAAATAATGTATCCATACCGTAAATATCGACTAGCATACCTCCAAGAATAGGGCCAATCATCCTGCCCCAGGTCGCAGCACTGTTAACAATCCCCTGATAAAAGCCAGCCCTCCCATGCGGTGCTAAGCTATCAGCGATAGTTGGCACGGCTGGCCAAACCAACATTTCTCCAAGAGTCATGACAATCATGGCAACTGCAAAAGCAGTAAATTGCTGTGCATGTGCAGCAATATAGAAGGCCAGCGCAAAAATAATCGTCCCAGTCAAAATTTGCGATTTTAATGTTTTGGCAAAATACATCATCAGTTTATTCAAAATAGGCTGACCTAATACAATTAAAGCGCCGTTAATGGTCCAAAGATAGCTATATTCTTTAAGCGTGATGCCAAGTTCTTGTGTGTAGGGACCGATAGTTGCTTGCCATTGGCAATAGCCGATCCAGCAAAGGGCATACCCGATACATAGAATCAGTAAAGAATACAGCTTGGAACGATCTGTTTTTATCTTGCTTTCAAATTGCTGTTTTTTACTCTGTGATAATCCCTCAACTTGAATTCCTCGATATCCTAAAACAGCAATCAATAAAAAAACGACATATAAAAAGGCATTGGCTAGGAAAATCCATTGAAAAGAAATAGCTGCGACCATTCCGCCAAGTGCAGAACCTACTGCGACACCCAAATTGGTTGCAACATAGACCGCATTGAACGCCTTCCGGCCACCTTCCTTCCAAACAGATCCCGCCATTGCATACATGGATGGAAAAACGATTCCAGAACCCAACCCAATAATCGTTAGAAAAATAACATAGTATGGCCAGCTATTCCAGACCGATAATCCTAACATTGCGACTACAGAAATGATAATTCCCAAAAGAATTGAACGATAACCGCCAAGCTTATCGAACAGATAGCCTCCAACTAAATTTCCGGCAACACTAGCTGCCGAGTTCAGCATTAGAACAAATCCAGCAATCGTCATTGATTTCCCTAGGTGATCATGAATATAAATTGAATTTAATGGCCATAAAAATGATGCTCCAGTTACATTAACAGCCATCCCAATTACCAAAAGCCATAAGGCACGTGGCATGAATAAAATCTCCTTTACAAAAAAACACATTATTATAACAGAATAATATTAGTGGTTTTCCCGTGCCTTGGCAAGAATTTTCCATTGCTTAAATATTATTTGTAAACAGAACTTTATTCGTTGACTTTTAGACATAAACTCATCACAATTCAATTATAAAAGCGGAAGCGGCTCGCCCAGCCCCGACAAGCATAAGACGAGCTGGCTGAAAGGTCGGTTTTTGACCTTTTGGACAGCTTGGCTTATGACCAGCGAGGGGCTAGCCGCTGGAGCTGGACAATAAGAAAACACCGGGTAACGGCCATTACCCAGTGTTTCGAATTTATTGCATCTTATTTTTTGGTGCAGCAGGTGCTGCAGGGGGCTGTTGAGCTGGGAAATAACTATTGATTGCTTGATCTTTCTTTTTAAAGTTATCCTTCTCATCTGTTACAGCCTTCTTAACTTTTTCTATCTCACCATTCAATTCTTCAATACTTACACCCTTCTTAACTAGCTCTTCTGTTGCAATACGAATCGCTTCGTTAGACGCTTCAAGTGAAATTCTTAAAGAATTCATAGAACCTTGTGGGTTATGGAATCCAGCTGAGCTTTCAGCCGCTACAATATCCCAATACCATTGACCTTTACGGACTAGTTCTTGTGCTGCCTTGATTTTATCTTGTGCAACACCAGAAGTAATCATTTTATTTACATAGTAGTGCGAAGAAATTGATACATCTTCAGCTTGGTGCAATGCTTCCATATGTGTATCTTGAATATCAATTACACGTTTTTCTAATTCATCAAGTTCACGATTTGTATGACATGTTCCACAAGATTGTTTCATCGTTTTTAATGGAGATGTCCACCAGTGTGAACTGATTTTCTTCTTACCATCAACACGCTCATAAGGCATATGACAGTCAGCACAAGCAACTTGAGCTTTACCGTGAGGTCCTTCTGAGAAGGTTTCAAAATCAGGATGTTGTGCTTTTAACATCGGAGTACCTGAAACATTACTAATCCAGTCTTTCTCAAAACCTTTTTCTTTAGCAGTAGTTTGGTAGTATTGATACATTTCTTCAGGCTTGAAACCATTTGCCCAAGGGAATGTTACTTCGCTCGTAGTTGCATCAAAGTAGTATTCTACGTGACACTGTCCGCAGACATAACTACGCATTTCATTTTTTGTCGGTTTAGACATGTCCACGCCTTTTGATTCCATCGCTTTTACGAAGCTTGGACGAGTCACACGTAAATCCATTGTTTCCGGATCGTGACAGTCTGAACAGCCAATTGGTGAATGGCCCATTGATTCTGCTTTAGGCCAAATCTCACTGTTAAAGTTCGCTCCCCAGTAATCCTCACCCATTTCCTCAATCATATGCGGAACGGCAGTTGATTTACAGGTTAAACAAGAACCTACTGATTTATCTGTAATACGTGCAACCGCACGGATATCCTCATTTGCATAGATGTGACCACGATCTTCATTGTACTCAGTTGCAAATCCGTAACCGTTAAAAAGAATTGGTAAATACGGTTCTTTATCCTGATCAAATTTACTTCGCTTAACGGAACCACTGTATTTTGTATCTTCCATTTTTTCATTCTTCTTGTAGCTGTCATATTGAAGCGGGAATAAATCCTTAAATGCTTCATTACTAATTTCATCCTTTGATAATCCCGTTTTTAGCTCTTCTGCTTTTTTTGTCTCTTCAGCTCCTGAGCATCCTGAAATTAGCATGATGACAGCGACTAGGCTTAAATAGACCCAATGTAATTTCCTAGCCATTATTCATCGTACCTCCCTTATTTTCTAAAAGCTCTCCTGGTTTAGGTGCTTTATAGAAATCCTCTGTTTTAAATCCCTTTCCATGCGGTACAGACTGATGACATTCTGTACAACTTTCCTTTGCATCATGTGAAACATTCTCTAAAGTGCTTTTGTGACAGCTCATACAATTGTGATTAATTGCATCCTTCGAGCCATCTGTTGGATGTAATACACCTGGGATTTTATCCTCTCCTAATGTATTAAAGTACACATGCCCTAAACCTGATTTGGCCTTGAAGGTATATTTACTCACTAATGAATCGTGTGGTAAGTGGCAAGACCCACAAGCTAATTCCGCATGAGTAGAATCTGTGAACGAGTCATAAACATTATTCATAATATGACAGCTCTTACAAAACTCTGCAGAATCCGTATAGGCCAACGTTTTAGCTGTAACCACCGAGACGATGATCCCTATAAATAAACCAATCAATAGAAGCAAGCGTTTGTCCATTTTCAGCAACTTTTTCAACATGTTTTCACCTCCCAGGCAAAAATAAATATCTATTAAAACACATAAGTGCTCTAACCAAAGTTAATGAAGCTTTTCAATCATTTCAATCAGCTTTTCCTTCGTCGTTGGTCCAGAGAACCGCTCACGAATGATGCCTTCTTCATTGATAATCAGCGTCTCCTGGCTGACCAACAACATTGTAGGCCTTCGCTGTTTCTTCTTTTGTATCTAGTAAATACGTAAGCTTTGATCCAGATAAATCGATATATTTCTTAACCCTGGAAGAAGTTTCTCCCTTTGCTAAAACCAATAATTTCGCATCTTTATATTCACTGTTAAATGCCTCCAATTCAGGAGCTTCATCTAAGCAGGGTTCACACCAGGTCGTAAAATAATTAACAACAACTACTTCCCCTCTTAAATCGGAAAGCTTATATTCCTTGCCACTCGGATCCTTGAGAGTAAAATCAGGGGCTTGTTCCCCTTTTTCTGCAGAAGTTGCTTTACCGTTTAAGCCATTGAGCAAAAGACCGATAAAGACTGCTGCTAGTAGGATAATGGATAACTGCATAATTTTTTTTTTCATAATCTACACCGCCTTCTTAGGTGTAATAAAGCAAATCCAGATTAACCTTATCCAGATGCTTTTTATATTCATCGAAATTCCTTTGGAAATTTTCTTCTGATAATTCCCCTCGGGATCTTTGGTTTTCTAGCTGTACTAATTTCTTCTCAATAATTTGTTTTTTTGTAAGTAAATGTTGAAATTGCTGCTCATCTGAATCTAACGGAGCAGAAAGGCTTTTGCCTTTCCTTCTTGCAAAAAAGATTACTAAACCCATGACTGCAATGGTTATTAAAAACCAATGTGGATTGATTGACCTTAGGATTGGCATCGAAAACCAAAAACTGACGAGCCAATCAGGGTGAAAAGGAGGGAGCTGATTCATCCGGCATTTCGTCCCTTCTTATTGCGAATCTTTTGCAATTCTATTAAAATATCCTCATCCTTGATAAAGGGTGCGTCAATCGTAACATGCTCCTCTTCAGCTTTTAGCAATTCAGCAGCTATGATTTGATAGCGCTCCTTCATCTTCTGAAAATCGGTTTCGCTAATTTTCTTCATTAAATAATCCATTTCTAATTCATTGACTGCACTATATATGAATTCAATTGACAACTCCTGACCTGAAACCTGATGATTGGTCCCAGCCTGCTCCTCCCTTTGAAAAAAGGGAGATGCTATTGTATAAAAACAAATAATTGTAACCATCGAACCGACAATCAAATACACGTAATCTATCATGGTTAACCTCCTTAGCGACTGACGGATCTGGCTTAGACATACCAGCTAATCGATAATTCACTAAGTTAAAAGAATTTTCGTCGCTCTACATCCATTGTTTTTTCAAATAATTCACGATCGATTTCACTTTGCCAAACATCGATCTCTTCGTGCTGGTTTGACCTTTTTAACGTAATTTTTTTCATTGTAATGAACACAATCACAATTCCAATGACAAGACCCATTGCTGGCATAAGCCATGCGAGGATTCCTCCTAAATCGTTTCCTGGTGTCCTTAGCGCAGCTTGACCATATTCATCGACATAGGATTGAATGATCTCTTCCTCTGATTTCCCTTCATTCAACATGTCGATTACTTCCTCGTAATAAACCTTCTTTACTGTACAGGTTGATAGTTCATGATCAGCATGCCCTTGCATATCCAACTGTTCAATGACATGCCGAAATTCCTTTGAGTTAACCGTAAAGGCTGCAAGTGCTAGTGACGGGACCATGACGACAATGAAAATCGTCACCATGAAGACTCTTTTCATCATTTACTTACGCCCTCCAATCGCTTCAAAGGTTGTAGGTTTAAGCGATGGATTGCTGTTTTTCCGCCTATTAAGGCAACAGCAATTCCCAACACCATAATGAATCCCCCAGCCCAAATCCAACTGACAAATGGATTGACCTTAACTAGAAAGGTAGCCTTGTCTCGATTTTCCCAAGAGCTGAGTACAAGATATAAATCTTCCTTTAAATTCGTTTTAATCTCGACTTCTGTAGAAGGCTCCGGCCAATTGTCATAAAAGACTTTTTCTGGCATGATTTTTCCCATTTTTTCACCTTGATAAGTGACCGTCATATCGGCATGAACAATTTCATTACTTCCTTTTGTCCGTTCACTTAAGCTGTTAAAAGTCAATTTATAATCACCAATCGTGAAACTATCGCCTGTATTTACTGTCTTTAAAACCTCATCTGAATAGGCATGCGATGAAATGACACCGACGGCTAAAATGGCAACTCCTATATGGACTAAATATCCGCCATATCGCCGTTGATTTTTGACCATTAATCGGATTGCTGCAGTTGCCCAATTTTCACTTGTCGCCTTTCTTCGCGCTCTTATTCCACGCCAAAATTCTTGAATATGGGTTGCAATCATGAACACTGAAGAGGATAAACCGACAATCGCAAATCCCCCACGAATCCCGTACAAAACAAGACCGAATCCGAAAACAACAGAAACAATAATTGGACCAACCATATTTTTTACAAACCGATTAAATGAAGCCTTCTGCCAGGCAATCAATGGACAAACAGCCATTAGCAGGATCAGTCCGAGCATAATCGGCGCCATTACCTTATTAAAATACGGTGCACCTACATTTACCTTTGTTCCAGTAATCGCTTCCGATACTAATGGATACATGGTTCCCCACATTACAGCAAATGCAGCAGCGATTAAGATAAGGTTATTTAATAAGAAACTACTTTCTTTTGAAAAATAAGACTGAAACGGGCTGCTTTCTTTTTTAATTAGCCCATATCTAGACATCACGATATAAAGCGCCAATAACGTCATAAAAGACATAAAAATGATAAAGTACGTTCCAAGATCTGTATCCCCAAAGGCATGAACACTTGTTAAAATTCCGCTTCGCACTAAGAAAGTGCCGAACAGTGTTAGCAAATAGGAAATAACAATTAAACTGATATTCCAGGTGTGAAGCATATTTTTCCGCTCTTGAATCATAACCGAGTGCAGAAAAGCAGAAGCTGTCAGCCATGGGAGAAATGATGCATTTTCGACAGGATCCCAAGCCCAATAGCCGCCCCAGCCAAGCTCTAAATATGCCCACCAGCCACCAATAATATTACCTAATGTTAAAAATAACCAAGCGGTTAGTGTCCAGCGTCTCGTTATCTTAATCCAATCTGCATCCATCCGTTTCATAATCAATGCAGCAATCCCGTACGCAAATGGTATAGCTAAACCAACATAGCCCATATATAACGTCACAGGATGAAGGACCATTCCTGGATTTTGCAGCATCGGATTTAAACCTTTTCCGTCTGCTGGTATGCTTTTCGTCATCTCAAATGGATTCACACTAAAAATTAGAACAATAAAGAAGAACAGAATATTTACCAATAAAACACTCGTCACATAAGGAATCATGTCATTTCGCTTCTTCGTTAAAACAACCATTCCCGTATAGACAGACAACAAGAACAACCATAGTAGCAATGAACCGGCATTCCCTGCCCAAAAGGCTGTCAGTTTATAAACCATTGATAGGTCAAGATTTGTGTAAGTTGCAACGTATTTGTATTGAAATTGACTCGTTCCTAACA
Source organism: Bacillus sp. T3 (assembly GCF_033449965.1). Lineage (NCBI taxonomy): Bacteria > Bacillati > Bacillota > Bacilli > Caryophanales > Bacillaceae > Bacillus > Bacillus sp. T3. Next base: position 1,056,150 of record NZ_CP137761.1, on the reverse strand, counting down.
GAAAGAGCAAAAGAAAAGTCGCTATACTCGTTACAAAAGTGATTGATAATACGCCAGCCTTTGCACTGGCTAACCACTTCGACTTTTGTTTTGTGATCCCAATAAAATTGGCGATTAACGAATAAATCGAGATAACGAGACCGAGATATAACGAAAGATTTCCTAATATATACATCATGGCACCTGCCTGTCTTAAAAAATATCGGATGAACCTGCTGTTTCATGCTGACTGGACAGATCCAAAGCTTTATTCATTCTTCAATAAATTTCTATTTAGCAAGCTTTTGAAGTAATTGTTGATACTCTTCTTCGGTAATGCTTCCATCAAGGAGCATCCCTCTTAGCTTTTTCTTTTTCGTTTCAAAATCTATTTTTCCTAAATCAACATTCAACTGTTTTGGTTCAGGAGATGTCTTCTGCTTTTTAGTTTTTCTTTTAAGTATGAACAGAATCAATCCTGCAATCAGCACACTTAAACCTCCGATGACCCCAATGATCACACTAGTAGAAAGTGTTTTATTTTCTTTTACTTCAGCTTTAGCTGCTGATTTATTTCCCATCTCATTCATAATGTCCATTGTTGTCTTCGTTTCAGTACGCTGATATTTCAATGAGTACTCTTTTATGTCCCCGGGTTTCATTCCTTGATACTGGTACATAAACATGTTCATTCCGTACCCATTTTCTTGATGTGATTCTGCTGCGGGCGTTAAGCTAAAGCTATCGGATTTTAGAGGTTCTAAAAACAAGACGCGAACCATACCAATATCGGCAAAGCTTTGAAATTTATAAGTAAGGGTATGGTTTTTCTTATCAACCTTAATGTCATTTGTATAGTACTCAATAACAAATTTATATAATTCTCCTGGCTGGATTACTTCACTCGTTGTCCAAGATATCGTGCCCTTCGCTTTATCAATTTCATATTTTATTTCGTTCATTTTCGTTTGGTCACGATTATAATCAGCGACATAACCAATTCGGAAATCCTTATCTTTAAGTGGGAGCGGTATTTCAATTTGTCCTTTTTGAGGCTGCTGACTATTGTTGATTAATGATCCATGTAGACCAACTAGTAATGGGGGCTTCTCTTTGTTCTTATCCTCAGGATGATAAGAATATTCTGGCATAATTTGAATAGCAAGCTCCTCCATTTTTAGGAGTGGAGCAGTCGTTTCTGCTTTTGTATCGTGTGGTAGCACAAACAAGAAACAGGCTAATATACTAAGTAAAATCTTAAAATAGCGCATCCTCTTCTTCCTTCCTTGGTTAAAATCATCTACGATAAAAGCTCTCGTTTCACTTTCGTAAATCATCTGGGAGCTTGTCGTTATTTTCATTTGGTACTACCTTATTTAACGATTTTTCAAAGGCACCATCTGTGACCTACTTCACACTTTATTTGGCAGTTCGTTACTACTTTGTGAACACGTTTTTTTCACCATAAACACTACGCTTAAAGTGTTTACAAATAAAAACAGCCTCGATCATTTGCATGATTGAGGCTGTTTTTCAATTTTATGACGATTGTTCGGGTTCAGGATGAAATTTCGATTTCACTGGTTGTCCACCCGATTTTTCATACTTTTTCTTCGAAGTTTTCACGGGATCGTAATCTTGCCCTAGTTCCAAATCTTGATTGTTGATGCCATTTCGCGTTTTTTGTTCTGGGTTATTTTGTTTAGAGCGCTTTTTCATCTTTATTTTCTCACTCCCCAAAATGGTCATGTAGAATCATTGAATTTTGAACTTGCTGAAGTTGAAGGCGCATGCGATGAAGCTGGTCACGCTGCTGACCATTTGCACTTCTTGCCATATCTGCAAGCTCATTATATGTGCCCTCTAACTTTTGCAAAGCATCTGTGAAGTTGTCATCGTGATAATGGTTCTGTTTACTGGCTATTGTTTTTTGGTCTTCAGCGTACTTGATGACCTCTTCACATTTATGAATAAATTCATCCATGGATTGACGAGTAGCCATTTTCGGTTCCTCCCTCGAACATAATGAACACGAAGCAGTTGCTTCTTGTTTATTTTGTTCACAATTCACTTTCCTAACACGAACTACACACTTAAAATCCTTCCAATTAAGAAAAGCGGCAGCGGCTTGCTTAGCCCCGACAAGCATAAGACGAGCTGGCCGAAAGGTCGTACTTTGACCTTTTTGACAGATTGGCTTATGACCTCGAGGGGCTAGACGCTGGAGCTAGCCACCAACTATTTACATCAATTTCCCTTGGAATCCTCTAATCCTTCATGTTACAATTTTCTTTATGAATTAATTTTTTTGAAATTTAAAAGGAGGATTCTGAATTGACTCAGACGAACCCCTTTCCATATGCAACGGATTCAAAACGTTACCATACATGGAATTACCATTTACGCCAAACCTTTGGCCATAAAGTATTTAAAATTGCACTAGACGGTGGATTTGATTGTCCAAACCGAGACGGCACAGTTGCTCATGGCGGCTGTACATTTTGCAGTGCCGCGGGTTCTGGTGATTATGCCGGAAACCGCGCAGAGGATTTAGATACACAATTTGCAAAAATTAAAGTAAAGATGCACGAAAAATGGAAAGATGGAAAATATATGGCCTATTTCCAAGCATTTACTAACACTCATGCTCCCGTTGAAGTGTTAAAAGAAAAATATGAACGTGTCCTTCAGCAAGAAGGTGTAGTTGGGCTTTCTATTGCGACACGACCTGACTGCTTACCAGATGATGTGGTGGAATATTTAGCTGATTTAAATAAACGCACTTATTTATGGGTGGAGCTCGGACTACAAACGGTTCACGAACGAACAGCTCTTTTGATTAACAGAGCCCATGACTTTCCAAGCTATATCGAAGGTGTTAACAAGCTTCGTAAACATGGTATTCGTGTCTGTAGCCATATCATAAACGGGCTTCCGCTTGAAACACCAGAAATGATGATGGAAACAGCTCGTGAAGTGGCCAAGCTAGATGTTCAAGGGATTAAAATTCATTTACTCCATTTATTAAAAGGAACACCCATGGTCAAGCAATACGAAAAAGGAATGCTACAATTTCTCCCTTTTGATGAGTATGTCAATTTAGTATGTGATCAACTAGAGATTTTACCCCCAGATATGATTATTCACCGTATTACTGGGGACGGACCAATTGATTTAATGATTGGACCAATGTGGAGTGTCAATAAATGGGAAGTTCTTAATGCCATAGATGCGGAGCTCCTTCGACGCAACAGTTGGCAAGGGAAATATTACCAAGGTTAATAGAGGAGATTTGGAAACGATGAAGCTCGAACGTATTTTACCATTTGCTCGGAGGCTATTAGAGCAAGCAATAGGACCTGGTGACATCGCAATCGATGCAACACTTGGTAACGGACACGATACCACCTTTTTAGCAGGGCTAGTAGGTGATAACGGGACTGTTTTTGGGTTTGATATTCAAAAGCAAGCAATTGAGTCGACCAAAGCCCGGCTGCAGGAACACAGTTTATCCGAACGTGTTGTTCTTTTTCATAAAGGACATGAACATATTATGACATCTGTACCGAAAGAACACTTTGGTAAGGTCCGTGGTGCAATCTTTAATCTTGGTTATTTACCTGGTGGTGATAAATCCATCGTCACGACAGCACAAACAACAATAGCTGCAATTGGGCAACTGCTCGAAATCATGGCCCCTGAAGCAATTATCGTGTTAGTTATATACCATGGTCATGAAGAAGGAGCTGTAGAACGCGATGAACTGCTCCAATTTGTTCAACAGTTGGATCAACAAAAAGTTCATGTTCTTAAATATCAATTTATCAACCAAGCGAACAATCCACCCTTTATCCTTGCTATTGAAAAACGGTAAGAACAAATAAAAGGCTGATGACTAGGGATAAACCCTTAAATCATCAGCCTATTTTAAAAAGGAACTAAGGATTGAAGTAGGTACCCATTTTTCTACTCTTCGAAAAATAAGTCCATTTACATAAAAGAAATAGCTAACCGCTCCACCCGTTTTAATCATTTCTTTCGCTAATTTCCTGGACGTTTTTTTGCTTAGACACCTTTTGATCTGATAAATAAATACCAAGTAAGCCGCGATTAATCAGCCTATGAAAGCGTTGGTGCGGAAGCTTGAACGTATGCCGGTCTGCCTCCTGTAGGAAATGCTTTAACCGATTAAACAAGGTTTGATGATTATCATAATAAAAACAGAAATTTAAATCTCCGCCTTCTCGGTCTTCCTCTTGATCGATAAAGTAATCAAGCAGAATATGTAAACCTTGAATATATGGAAAATAACCATTGCGAATCCTTTCGGCATGATGCAACTCAAAATCATCCCGTAACGCATAAGATAACAAGCAAAAAATACCTAAAGTTGAACCTGAACAGGCAGAAAACTCATACCACTCCATATTAGGAACCTGATTTTGATAATGATTAAACCATTTCTTAAGTCGTGGAATTCGTTCCTCTTCATCAACATGTTTATGGATTTGCAAATCACAGTAATATTCACATAATTCATCGAGATAGCTTTTAATTTTATCAAAATGCTTCATTTCCCTTAGAATGCCGCGGCAAACCTCTGCTAACTCAGCTAAATATCCTCCATCATCTTGATCGTTACGATAGCGGTAGTAATTTTGCCGTTCTGGGTTTAACGTCAGTGCATCTTTCATGGCATCATGTAGAGCAGCAAAATCATCAGGATCGAGAGAGGTACTTCGATCACACAGATTGTCCAAGTAATCACTTATTGTTTGATAAGCCACAATAAATTTTATCGCTTTGCGACGATTTCCTAAAGCTAGTAATGAAAGAATAGCCCCGCCTTGACAATGAAAGGTCTTTGTTTCAATACTTGCTAATGCCTGTTTCCTGAGCTCCTCGCTTGGAATTTCATTTGCCCGCCTTTTCCAATAGCTCAATTCTTGGTGGACAATCGGAAAAACCTGCCAATAAACCTTTGACATTAAACTAATTGGTCGGGTCGGGATCTTAATTGTCCGCATCCTTGTCCTCCTTTTATATTAGACTGTGTTAAATTAGAATGTTGATTTTCGCTCCAATCAACATTGTGCCAAAAATCAATATAGAGCTTTAACACAGCCCTTACACTAAATAACCAATTGCCTTTAATTGACTGTTGACGAAATCCTTCGCGTATTCAAATATATCCTCACGCTCAGGCTCATTAAAAATTTCATGGTAGCAGCCATTCCATTCCTTAAATCGCTTTTCGGAAAGCGGAACCCCGTTAAACCACTCGCGAACAGGATGCTTGTTTACAATTTTATCGTCTCCTGCCTGCATCACCAACAATGGTAAGTCCTGTAACTGATCCATTTTTATAAAGGCCATCTTAATCGCTTCGACAAGCTCTCGATACCAACGAATCGATACTTTTGTTACGTACAAGGTATCATTTAAATCAGCATCGCGTACATCTTGATTGCGAGTAGCAAGCTCGACCGTAATGCCCGAATTCATTCTCAATTGTGGATAAATAACATTTACGGCAATGGACAGGGCATTTAATACCTTTGATGGGTACTGGGCTAGCCCAAAGCATGGCGATGAAAGAATAAGGCCTGCGATATTTAGTTTTTCCTCCTGTAGCAATCGGACAGCAATTAATCCACCCATACTATGACCTAGTAAAAAAACTGGCAATTCAAATTGGTAGGCCGCTTGAATCCAATCCTTCACTTCAACAAGATAATCATCAAAGGAATCAATATGACCTCTACTAGAACGCGTCGTCATTCCTTGCCCTGGCAAATCGCCCATAACGACATGAAAGCCTGAAGAACGCCACATTTGTATAAGCCAACCGTAACGCCGATGATGCTCCATCGCTCCATGGATCATCACTATTACTGCTTTTGCTTCTCCTTCAGCTTCCCATTTCCACATATTTCATATCCCCCGTCATCACAAAAAAGTAGCAGTTACAATTAGATCAATCGACATTTTTTGAATATTCAATAAAAAAACCTTTGACAAACTAACCACATCTTTGGCTAAATTAATTTTAAGAGTCGAAAAAGGAGAGAACTAAATGATTTATCCATTTAAAGGGATTTATCCCCAAATAGCTGATTCTGCTTTTATTGCAGATTTTGTTACCATTACCTGGAGACGTCAAGATTGGTGACCAATCTAGTGTTTGGTACAATTCCGTCATCCGCGGAGATGTTGCCCCGACCATAATCGGTAAAAAAGTAAACATCCAAGATAATTCCATTCTTCACCAAAGTCCGAACAATCCGCTCATCCTAGAGGATGAAGTAACAGTTGGCCATCAGGTTATTCTTCATAGCTGTATCATTAGAAAGAAAGCTTTAATTGGAATGGGCTCCATAGTCCTTGATAATGCAGAGATTGGTGAAGGAGCCTTTATCGGTGCAGGTAGTCTTGTCCCTCAAGGAAAAAAAATCCCACCCAATACGCTTGCTTTCGGCAGACCTGCTAAGGTCATCCGAGAATTAAACGCTGACGACATTGCTGATATGGAGCGAATCTCACGTGAATACGCAGAAAAGGCTCAATATTATAAATCTGTTCAGGACGATGTTCAGAATAAATAAACTAGTTTAGTTTCCCCATAGTATTAAGGTATATTCCTTTTGAAACGTTTTTTACTATTATAGCTTTACAGATGGGATAATACCAAGAGTTTGACTAAAAAAGAACAGCCTGATAAGGATTTTTTTACTCCTTAACAGGCTGTTCTTTTTTAATTTTGCATCACTTTTTGCTTTACTAGTTCTTTCTCAAATGAATACTTTTTTTCGATATAGACATCATGCCAAACCATGAACATTAACACGGTCCAGATTTTACGACTGTTGTCTGCTTTACCTTGACAATGATCATCTAATAGCTTTAACAAATAAGCCTTATTAAATAAATGGTCAGTATTACTCTCTTGGATCGTCTTTTTCGCCCAATCATTCATTTCATCCTTTAACCAATGACGGATTGGAACAGGGAAACCAAGTTTTTTCCTGTTTAGTACATGATCAGGAACAATTCCTTCTACTGCTTTACGTAAAATATATTTCGTTGTTCCATTTGCCGTTTTCAGGCTAGTTGGAATTTTTGAAGCTACCTCAAACACCGCTTTATCCAAGAATGGGACACGCAGCTCTAACGAATGTGCCATCGTCATTTTATCTGCTTTAAGGAGAATGTCTCCACGCATCCATGTGTGAATATCGATGAATTGCATCCGGTCTACCGGATCGTAGCCTCTGCTCTCAGCATAGAGCGGTTTCGTGACATCCGTGTACTTCAGTTGAGGATTGTAGACATGAAGCAAATTGCGCTTTTCTTCCTCGGTGAACATTTTAGCATTCCCAATATAACGCTCCTCCATCGGTGTAACACCACGCTCGATGAAGCTTTTCCCCTTCATACCCTCTGGCATGATGGTCGCAATTCCTTTTAACAGCTTTTTGCCAATCGCAGGGATATTATTAAATACCTCTAACGACTGCGGCTCACGATATATATTATAGCCACCAAATAATTCATCAGCACCCTCGCCAGATAGTACAACCGTGACGTGCTTTCGTGCTTCACGTGCAACGAAATAAAGCGGAACACAAGCTGGGTCAGCCAAAGGATCATCGGTATGCCACATAATTTTTGGCAATTCATTTATATATTCTTCAGGTGAAATGATATAGCTTATATTTTCAACCCCAAGCTTTTCTGCCGTTTCTTTTGCAACATCAATTTCGCTAAAGCCATTATGGTCAAAGCCAACTGAGAAGGTTTTAATCGCAGGATGAAATTCCTTTGCAATTGATGCTATGATCGACGAATCAATTCCACCTGAAAGGAATGAACCAACAGGTACATCACTCCGCATATGGATTTTAACTGAATCATACATAACATCTCTAATTTCTTTGATAAAAGCATCCTCTGATTTATTCACTGGCTTGAAGGATGCTCTCCAATAACGGGAAATGTTCATTTTCTCGCCGATTTTTTTCGTGAAATAATGTCCCGGCTCTAGCTTAAGAATTCCGTCAGTCATAGTAGCAGGTTCTGGAACAAACTGATAAGTTAAGTATTGTTGAATGGCTTCGTAATTTAAAGCTTGGTTTTCAAGCGCCAGCAAAATACTTTTCTTTTCTGAAGCAAAATAAGTCTGCTCGTCAGTTTCATAATAAAAGAATGGTTTGATACCGAATGGGTCTCTAGCCCCATAAAGTGTTTGCTCCTGTTTGTCCCAAATGACAAAGGCAAACATCCCACGTAGCCGCTCAACAGCCTTTTCTTTAAGGTGGCTATATAGAGCAATGATTACTTCTGTATCTGAATGTGTTGCAAAGGTTAAGCCTTCTTTCAACAGCTCTTCACGAAGCTCAACATAGTTGTATACTTCACCATTAAAAATAATCCAATAACGTTCATTCTCATAGGTAAGCGGCTGATGACCGCATTCAATATCAATGATACTTAAGCGACGAAAGCCGAATTGAATATGTTCATCATAAAAATAGCCATCATCATCTGGTCCACGATGAGTAATGACATTGTTCATATTAGTAAAAAGCTGTTTTTGTTCATCACGATATTCTTGTGTTTTCTCATGTACACAACCAATAAAGCCACACATTATGTACGTTCACCTTCTCCGTTCATTTAAGAAGTTCTTTATTTAAATAAACAGCTGTGTTAATTAGAATGTTGATTTCCGCTCCAGGTACTCAGCGCCGCGCGGGGCGGGCGGTGAGCCTCCTCGGCGTTTTACGCCTGCGGGGTCTCACCTGTCCCGCTGCTCCCGCAGGAGTCGAGTACCTTCCGCTCCAATCAACATTGTGTGCAAACATGAAAATGTGCTATAACAAGCCTTATTTTAATAAAAGAACCCTCATTAATTTGATTATGAATCGACTCTTGCTGAATTCATACCTTCTATACTACCATATCGGAATCAAATAAAAAACAGGAGTTACATCCTAGTGTAACTCCTACTTTGTTCATATTAATTAGTAGCTTGCGCCTTCAATGTTTCTGCTTTATCTGTACGTTCCCAAGGAAGATCGATATCAGTTCTTCCAAAATGACCATAAGCAGCTGTTTGCTTATAGATAGGACGACGAAGGTCAAGCATTTTGATAATACCAGCTGGACGAAGATCGAAGTTTTTGCGAACAAGGTCAACTAATACATCCTCGCTTACCTTGCCAGTTCCAAACGTATCCACCGCAATCGATACTGGTTGTGCAACCCCAATCGCATACGCAAACTGAACTTCAACTTTTTCAGCAAGACCCGCTGCAACGATGTTTTTGGCAACATAGCGTGCAGCATAAGCAGCAGAACGGTCAACCTTTGTAGGATCTTTTCCTGAGAACGCGCCACCACCATGACGTGCATAACCGCCATAAGTATCAACAATAATCTTACGACCTGTTAAACCAGCATCGCCTTGTGGTCCACCAATTACGAAGCGGCCTGTTGGGTTAATGAAGTATTTTGTATTTTCATCAATTAGTTCTGTAGGAACCACTGGATTAATTACATGTTCTTTAATGTTTCGTTGAATTTGCTCTAGTGTAGCTTCTGGGTGATGTTGAGTTGAAATAACGATTGTGTCAATCCGCACTGGCTTGTCATTTTCATCATACTCAACAGTAACCTGCGTTTTACCATCTGGACGAAGGTACGGAAGAATATCCTCTTTACGAACCTCTGTTAGACGACGAGCAAGCTTGTGCGCTAACGAAATCGGAAGGGGCATAAGCTCTTTCGTTTCATTACAAGCAAATCCGAACATTAAACCTTGGTCACCTGCACCGATCGCTTCAATTTCATCATCGGTCATGTTACCCTCTCTTGCTTCAAGTGCTTGGTTAACACCCATAGCAATATCAGCTGACTGCTCATCAATTGAAGTTAGTACTGCACAAGTTTCTGAATCAAAGCCATACTTTGCCCGTGTATAACCAATGTTTTTGATTGTTTTACGAACAAGTTTAGGGATGTCGACATAAGTAGAAGTTGTGATTTCACCTGCTACTAGTACAAGACCAGTTGTAACTGAAGTTTCAGCAGCAACGCGAGCATTTGCATCCTTTGCTAAAATCGCATCTAAAATCGCATCAGAAATTTGGTCACAAATCTTATCCGGATGACCTTCTGTTACCGATTCAGAAGTAAACAAACGACGTTTTGTTGACATCTGAGTTCCTCCTTTTATATAGAAATAAAGCGAGGTTAATCAAGAATATGTAACTGTCCTATTTGTAACCTCAATTTGATACGGTACTCATTCCCTAAGTAGTATGAAATAAACATGGGGTTTTTATCCTGATAACAGAATAAAAACGACACGCGTCACTTCAAAAGGTGCAAAATAAAAACCTTTCCTATTAAATGAGGAAAGGTTTGAGTTAACAATTGCGCCTTTCACTCTTATCGTTCAAGGTTATACCTTGCGTCAGGTTAGCACCTTTGCTATGAAAAATCATTAGACTAATGTCTTGATAGATTTTTAACATAGCAGGTTGCTGGGTTTCATTGGGCCTGTCCCTCCACCAGCTCGGGATAAGAGAGTATCCGTTCAAGGTAGAATAATACCGTAACCGTTCAAATTGTGTCAATAGCTTTTTCAATTGTTCACGATTGTGTAACCATTTTTCGACAATTATCGATTTAAATCTACCTCATTATTAGTTCCTTATTTACTAAAATAGAATATCCTAATTAACAAATTAATTTAATTAACAACCATATTTAAGGAGGAAACCATAATAATTTAGATATTTTTTTAAAAAAGTGGATATTAGTATAGATTAATTAGTTAAATGTGTTATACTATTCACAACACTCAAAAATATTTGATAAAGGATGGTATTTATCAGATGAACTCTGTCAGTATCTCTAATGAACTAAATGTATTGTTAAAGGGTAGCAATATTCGTAATCAGCTTTCTGTACCGCAATTAGTTGAAAAGGTTTTAGAACGCAAAGAAGGAATTATCTCCTCTACTGGAGCTGTTCGTGCAACAACAGGGAAATATACAGGTCGTTCTCCAAAAGACAAGTATATTGTAGAAGAAAGTTCTTCTAAAGATAAAATAGAATGGGGTTCTGTAAACCAACCAATCTCTGAAGAAGCATTTTCAAATCTTTACAATAAGGTTATCAACTACTTGCAGCAAAAAGAAGAAGTATTTGTTTTCCGTGGCTTTGCAGGTGCAGATAAAAAATACCGCTTACCAATTCAAGTTATCAACGAATACGCTTGGCACAACCTGTTTTCTCACCAATTGTTCATTCGTCCAAATGATGGTGAATTAGAAGAGCATAATGATGCTTTCTCTGTTATTTGTGCTCCAAATTTCAAGGCAGATCCAGCAGTTGACGGAACTGCAACTGAAACCTTCATCATTATTTCTTTTGAACAGAGAACGGTCCTCATTGGTGGAACAGAATATGCAGGGGAAATTAAAAAATCTATATTCTCTGTTATGAACTATCTGCTTCCTGAAAACGGGATTATGCCAATGCACTGCTCTGCAAACGTAGGCGCAGAGGGTGACGTTGCTTTATTCTTTGGTCTCTCCTGGAACTGGAAAAACAACATTATCAGCAGACGCTAATCGCAAATTAATTGGCGACGATGAGCACGGCTGGTCAAATAACGGCGTCTTCAATATTGAAGGTGGCTGCTATGCAAAATGCATAAACTTATCTCGTGAAAAAGAACCACAAATTTTTGATGCGATTCGTTTCGGCTCTGTGCTTGAGAATGTAATCCTTGATGAGGAAAGCCGTATTGCAGATTATGATGACACATCATTAACTGAAAATACGCGTGCAGCCTATCCATTACAAGCGATTACAAATATCGTTGATCCAAGTGTAGCTGGTCATCCAAACACGATTATTTTCTTAACAGCCGATGCCTTTGGAGTTTTACCTCCAATCTCTAAGCTGACAAAAGAACAAGCTATGTACCATTTCTTAAGTGGTTACACTTCTAAGCTTGCTGGTACTGAAAGAGGAGTTACTTCACCTGAAGCAACCTTCTCAACATGCTTTGGTTCTCCATTCCTACCGCTTCCTGCAACACGTTATGCGGAAATGCTAGGACAAAAAATTGATGAGCACCATGCCAATGTTTTCTTAGTAAACACTGGTTGGACTGGCGGCGAGTATGGCGTTGGTTCAAGAATGAAGCTTTCTTACACTCGTTCTATGGTTCAAGCTGCTCTTAACGGCGAATTAAATCATATTGAAACTGAAACGGATGATATTTTCGGTTTAGAAATCCCAGCTCATGTTCCAGGTGTTCCTGATGAAGTGCTTCAACCAAGCAAAACTTGGGCAGATAAAGCAGCATATGTTGCAAAAGCAACTGAATTAGCTGGTAAATTCCATGAAAATTTCAAAAAGTTTGCAAATGCACCTCAAGAAATTGGTTTGAAGGGTGCACCGATTGCACGTTAATCTAGTTTCACATAAGTCATAGTTGCATGGGGGCATTATGGCTTATTATGGGGAATTTGTTCGGAAAAAAATGGGGATAAAAAAGGCTGCCAGGGTCAATTCAGACCTGCGCAGCCTTTTTTTATAAAGTAAAGAAAGTATAAAATTTTGATAGGTGACGAGCGCTAGGCGCCGATTAATGGGCGCCTTGCGCTTTTCTTAATTTGTGGAATGGAGTGCGATTAATTGATATACAATAGTCGTTTCTTCTTTTTCCCATACTACTTTTTTAATTATGGCTGTTCCGTTTGTTTCACTCTCCAGAGTTTTTCTGACTTCTAAAGGGATCTCGATCGGATAAAGCCGATATCCTTCTTTTGTTAGAGAGAAATTGTTTTCATCCAATCTTTTTTCTCTCCCTTTTGTTACGATAAGAGTATTTAATTCAAGTGGCATTCCCATAAACTCACTCCTCCAACCTCTTCTTCTCGTTATTTTAACATTATTATGTCTGCATTTTCATCCACTTCGTGAGATCTTTTACAATTTCTCTATTCACTTCTGGGGGAAAATAATGAGTAAATTGTTTAAAATACCAAGTGGTAACAATCTTTTGTAGTTCCTGTAATCTTCGTTGTAGCTTGGTTGCATGCTCGACCGATACGTTTTTATCGTTCCAACCGTGGATAATAAGAACTGGTGCTTGAAGTTTATCTAATCCATTCAGAGGGGTTCTTTCCTGGTACCGCTCTGGATATTTATCCGGTGTACCACCAATCACTCGCTTCATCATTTTTCGCAAATCCATTCTTTCTCGGTAGGTTAATGCCATATCACTCACTCCACCCCATGTGACGACAGAGGCTGTTTCCGGAAAGTGGATCGCTGTCAGCAATGCCATCACTCCTCCGCGCGAAAAACCAAAAACATGAATTCTATTAACAAGAGGATGAGCATTCAAAAGCAAAAAGCCAGCAAAAGCATCGTGCCGGCCCTCTCCAGCAAAATCCTCGTTTCCTTCCCCACCCTGATTGCCACGATAAAACGGCGCAAACACAATAAAGCCTTCTTGAGCAAACTGAGCAATTCGAGCTGGTCTTACTCTACCAACATTTTTTATCCCACCACGCAGATATAAAAACCCATCTCGAACTCCTGCTTGTTTCGGCTCAGCTAATAACCCTTTTACAATTAACCCTTGGGAACGATAAGTAACAAGTGTTAAGGCTACATTCGGATTCGGAGAAGGAAAACTCCATTTTGAAATTATGCTCCCGTCTTGTTGATCCATACTAGATTTGACCTCCTTTCTGACGATAATTATTTTTTCTTACTCCAATCCCATTAAATGAATATCCTATTGAACACTAAAAAAAGTTGACCAGATATACCTCCCTAGTCAACCTTGTCCGATACATCAATGTCATTAACGTTTATTGGTCAAAAGGCTCAATTCATCGAGATATTCGATACTTTTTTTAATAACATCATCTTTCATAATATAGCTATACTTCGGCTGGAATCTTGTCTCCAAAATATTACCGTCCTCAAAGACAGGACCATCCGTTTCTAAATAAGTATTTTTTTCAATCAATTCTTTTACGCTTCCGAAAAAGATTGTTTTGACAAATGAACTCCTGCCGTTTGATACACGATACTCGCCTAGAGGAAAAAAAGTTTCCAGCAATCCGCCCGTTTCTTCAAACACCTCACGGATAGCAGCTTGTTCGGCACTTTCACCAACCTCGATTTTTCCACCTGGAAACTCCCAACCGCGCTCTTTATGGGCTGTAAGTAACCATTTATCTACAAAACGGCAGAGTACCAGCACATGCCGACTAGGTTGTTCAAATCCTTGCTGTTTAAAGACCAACTGCACCGTACACCCATTTTCATCAAAAAATTGCTCCACTCTATACTCCCCCGTTCCTGTCCCTCTTACCTATTTTACAATAGGGTTTGGTGTTTGGGAGTATATTGCTTACATTTGATCAGAGATTATTCCAATCGAGCGAATATGCTGCTTCGCTTCTTCATCACCTAATTCATAAATCATTTGATAGATTTTCACCATCGTGTTATCGTATGCGTCATTTTCACGATCATAATGATATTGGATATATGGGACATGAGCTCTAAAAAAATTTTGCCATTCTGTTGAGTAATTTTGGTCAAAATACTCACGTAATTTTGTGATTTCATCATCAGTCGCTTCTATCTTAAAATTCCAAGGAGAATCCGTTGCAGTCTGCATAATTTCTCCAGTACCAATCGAAATATAGTAGGGCTTTTTACTTAAATTCATCTTCGTCATCCCCTTTTAATCTCTTCATTATCGTTTCCCACAGAAGCTGGAAGATTATACGCATTCAACAAGATTCCTATAAAAAGGAAAATCTTTTTTCTTTTCGAGTAACTTAACTAACACTTCCATGTGGTTTTGGGGTAAACTGATATTACATAAATAAGTGTTGGTAGAATAAATCCTTCATGATGAGGGATTTAATAAGTAACATAAACATAAAATGATTAGAAGCAAATTGAATGGAGGTGGAAAAATGAAGCTTGTGGATGAACTGTTTGAATTATACCGTGATAAACTTACCTGGAGACGATGAAGATATCGACATGCTAGCCTTTGCAGTTTTAGAAGAAATGAGTAGAGAAGACATCCTCCATCTGATCCAGGACCTCACAACTCAAGAATTATACAATTTAATTGGTGTTTATCTAATTGAAAGTCTTCGCGAAAAATTTGCTCAAGAAGAATACGGTCAGCACCGTCCACACCCTACGGTAACCCGAAATATTCATTAAAATACATAAAAGCTGGCACAGAGGCCAGCTTTCTTTATGACTGCCACTAAACCTTCGCCGAAACTCCTTGCCCAAGGAAAGCTTGTAGCATCCACATATGTTTGCGTAAATTTTTTTGAATCCCAATTAATATGTCTGCGGTTCCTTGATCATTATTTTGTTCAGCAAGCTCAATGGCTCCTTTTAATTCATTGACAATCGTTGCGAAATCATTATGAATAGCCTGCACCATTTCTGTTTCCGCTTCAGTACCTGATGCTTCCTTAATCGATGACAATTCTAAGCATTCTTTAATCGTTCCTACCGGCTTTCCACCAATCGAAAGAATCCTTTCAGCAAGCTCATCAATATTAGCCGAAGCCTCATTGTAATATTCCTCAAATTTCTCATGAAGCGTAAAGAAATGATGACCTTTAATGAGCCAATGATAATTATGAAGCTTAACATAGAGCACTGTCCAATTGGCCACTTGTTTATTAACTGCTGTGAATAATTCTGCTGACATAGTATCAACCTCCCGAAACTATTTTGCCCGTTATCAAAAAATTAACCCTGTTCATAAGCCATTAGGAAACACTTTCTCAAAAATGGCAATTTTATGATAAAATAAATGTGACAGGGAGGGGAAAGTTTTGAAGGTTGTAATGGTGATATCAATTATTATTGTGTTTGTCGTACTAGTATTAGCCGTGTTAACAACAGGAAAAGCCTATTCCTATAAGCATACAATCGATCCGGTCGATGATCTTCCGAAACAAGATGATTTACAAGACCAAACGAAAACAAGGGACTGACACATTGGTCAGTCCCTTGTTTTGTGGTGCTCTTCATTTGAGCAGCACGGTTTCATTTATGCAAATACTTCTTTTAAGTTGTTTTTATCGTGTTCAAGCCAGAAACGCATTAAGCGCTTTGCTCCTTCTAAATCATGCAGCTTTGCTTGACCGCATTGACGTTCATTGGCAGCTGGAATATCCGTAATTTCGACCGCTTCCTTCATCGTATCTTCAAGCAAATCAATGATTTCCTCTACAGTGGGTTCACCACTTACTACTAAATAATAGCCAGTTTGACAGCCCATTGGTGAAATATCAATAATATCAAAATGATCGTATTTTTCCACGTGCTTGCGAATATTAAAAGCAAGTAAATGTTCTAATGTATGAATCGCATCCGGCTTCATTGCTTGTTTATTTGGCTGACAAAAGCGGATATCATATTTATTAACAACACCGTCACTCCCTACATTATGAACACCACAATGGCGCACATATGGGGCAACAACAGCATTATGATCTAAATCAAAGCTTTCAACTGATGGCATAAAAACACTCCTTTATATTAAATAAATTTTCTTCTGCAATCACAATTTTAGACGAATAAGGAAATTTATGCTACCGTTTATTTAATAATCTTACGATGAAAGGGTATCATTCATGTTTGCAAAAATTATGCTGAAGCTGATTCGTTTTTATCAAATTGTCATTTCGCCACTAAAGCCGCCAACCTGCCGTTTTTATCCAACCTGCTCTCACTATGGCTTAGAGGCTATCCAACGCTTTGGGGCATTAAAAGGCGGCTATTTAGCAGTAAAACGGATCTTGAAATGCCATCCTCTTCACCCAGGCGGATTGGATTTCGTGCCGGAGGAATGGCCTTCAAGAAAGAATCCGAAAAAATAAATCTTACTTATCCTTTACGTCATAGCCATTTTCCACTAAATCTAGTTTACCTGTTGTTGGATCAATAACGAGTCCATGGACAGCCACATTTTTAGGTAATAGTGGGTGATTTCTCACGATATTTACACTGTGGGAAACACTTTCTGTTACATTATCAAAGCCTTTTAACCAGCCTGCAACATCGATACCTGAATAGGCTAATGTTTCAATTGTTTCTTCTTTTACCCCACGAGCCTTCATTTTCTCAATAATTGGATCAGCCTTTAATCCTGCCATACCACAATCATAATGGCCAATAATTAATACTTCCTCGGCCTGCAATTCATAAATCGCTACAAGAATACTGCGCATTACACTTCCAAATGGGTGAGTAATAAGGGCACCAGCATCCTTAACGATTTTAGTATCCCCATTCCCAAGGTTTAATGCTTTTGGCAAGAGTTCAAGCAGTCTTGTATCCATACAAGTTAAAATAACCATATGTTTGTTTGGAAACTTCGTTGTAATATACTCCTCATACTTCTTTTCATCAACAAATTCCTCATTAAAACTTAGAATTTCATCTAATAAAGCCATCTATAATCTCCCCTAAAATTGTCGTATTTTGTCCATAATAATAAAATATTGAGCTTTAATCAATAAATTGGATTTAAATGTTGCAATTTTTGAATAAATTATGTAAGATACAAAAGTAAATCGTAACGATTACGAATTACCTCTGAAGATTCATAGTAATCTAGTTAATTAGACATAAGATTATTTATGATCATATTTTTACTTACATTATCGTCAAGGATAGGTGATCAACTTGAAAAAGATTTGGTACATTTTTATTTCCCTTTTCCTCCTCCTAAGTTTATTTTTAGCAGGCTGTGGAAAAGAACAAAAAAAGAAAATAATAACAATCAGCTAACCGTTTATACGACGGTATACCCACTCCAATATTTCACAGAACAAATCGGTGGAAAATATGTTGTAGTCGATACGGTCTATCCTCCTGGTGCGGATGAACACACCTTTGAGCCAACTCAAAAGGATATGATGAAACTCGTAGATGCAGACCTTTTTTTCTATATTGGATTAGGTTTAGAAGGCTTTGTGAATAAAGCAAAAGAAACTTTAAAAAATGAAGATGTTACGCTGGTCGCTACTGCCGAGGGGCTCTCCCTTGAAGAAAGCGAAGCGGCACATACCGAGGAAGCGGACGCTCATGGAGAAGCGGATGAGCATGGTCATACCGTAGACCCTCACGTATGGATTGATCCAGTCTATGCCCAAGAGTTAGCTAAATCCATTAAAGACGCTTTAATTGAAAAAATGCCTGACCAGAAGGATACATTTGAAAAAAATTATCAAACACTCGTAGAAGAATTAAATACATTAGATCAGTCGTTTAAAAAAATGGTTAAAGATGCAAACCGAAAAGAAATCATTGTTGCCCACTCTGCATACGGCTATTGGGAATCTCGTTACGGAATTAAACAAATCAGTATATTCCGGATTATCAACAACGAATGAACCATCACAGAAAAAACTTGAAGAAATTATTGATCAAGCAAAAAAGTACAACATTCACTATATTTTATTTGAGCAAAATGTAAACTCAAAGTTGGCAAAAATTGTCGAAGAAGAAGTTGGGGCAAAAGCATTAACACTCCACAATCTTTCCGTATTAACAAAAGAAAATATCGACAACAACGACACCTACTTTACCATCATGAACCAAAACATCGAAACACTCAGTAAAGCACTAAATAATTAACGTAGTGGGGGACTGTCCCCCAATGCGTTAATGCAATAAAGGGATACTACTTTTTAACAAGTATAGAGTCCTTGCTTTTTTCAAAAGCTATTCATGTACCTCTATAACAAGGAGTGATACTGGATGGCACAAGACGTTTTATGCGCTGTAAGCAACTGTCATTTTTGGAAAGATGGGAACCGTTGCAGTGCTGACCAAATTTATGTCGAAAACAGAACGGAAGAGATGGCTATTTCCAGCTCTGGAACCGACTGTAAGACATTTATCCCTAGTGAAGATTATTCATAATAAGTAAGTTCTCCCGTAATAGGGACAATATAAGAGAGGAGTAAAGCGCATAAGCTTGACTCCTCTTTTTACAACTAAAATACAAATTTTTCTTGATAAATCGTACACTGCTGAAGCCTTTTTTCATTAATAGCAAATCCAATTCCATGACCAGTTGGAACTTCAATCAAACCCTTTTTAACTGTCACTTCAGGAACAGTAATATCCTCTTCCCAATACCGACTTGAAGCCGATATATCTCCCGGAATGGTAAAGCCTGGCAACGATGCTAACGCAATATTATGTGCCCTTGAAATACCAAACTCTAGCATCCCCCCGACCCAAACTTGAACTCCTTGAGCAAGAGCTAGGTCATGAATTCGTTTTGCCGTTTGCAGCCCGCCAACCCGACCAATTTTAATATTGATAACGCGACAGCTGCCAAGCTCGATTGCTTTTCTGGCATCCTCATAAGTCACGATGCTTTCATCTAGACAAATTGGGGTGGCAATTTCCTTTTGAAGCCTAGCGTGTTCAATAATATCATCATGCGCTAATGGCTGTTCAATCATCATTAAGCCAAATTCATCAAGTGCCTTCAGACGATGTATATCCCCAAGACAATAGGCTGAATTTGCATCTGCCATAATCGGCAGGCTTGGAAATCGAGCACGAATCGGTTCAATTAAATCAAGATCATGCTCTGGACTAATTTTCAGCTTCACTCTCTGATAGCCATCTTCTAAAAAGGCTTCGATTTGACGAATGGCGTCTTCAATTGAGTTTGTTGCCACAACGACTCCAGCAGGAATCGCCGTTTTAACACCTCCAAGAAGGCAGGAAAGCGATATTTGCTTTTCTTTTGCATATAGATCCCAAATCGCTGTTTCCAAGCCAGCCTTCGCCATTTGGTTTCGTCTGTATTTATCTAAAAGGGACGTAACTTCTTCTGGATGCTGAACTGGTTGTTTTTTTATCAATGGGATGAAGAATTCCTTAAGCATGTGAAAAGCTGTTTGCACCGTTTCTTCCGTGTACCACGGTGAGGAAAAGGCAACCACCTCACCATAGCCCGTTATCCCAGCGTCATTCTTTACTTCCACGATAATACATTCGCGATTCGTCACTGTTTCTAAGTGGGTTGTAAAAGGTGCTTTTAATGGCTGAGAAATGATTCGAAGCGTAATTTCTTTGATTTTCATCCTCATTCATCCTTTTCCAGTTCTTCACGAAGCTTACGTCTCATTAATTTATTTGAAGCATTGCGCGGCAGGACATCTATAAAAACAATCCTCTTTGGCACCTTATATTTTGCTAGTTTTTGCTGGCAAAAAGAAATTAAGTCAGGCCCTGAAATCGAGTTCCCTTTTTCAGTAACGACGAACGCGATTGGCACCTGCCCCCACTGCTCATCTTTCCAACCGATAACTCCCGCCTCAATAATTCCTTCGTGCGATTGCAGAACGCCTTCAATTTCTGCAGGATAGATGTTTTCTCCTCCAGAAATGATTAAATCCGAACGTCGGTCGAGTACGTAAAGAAAACCCTCACTATCCACATAGCCAATATCACCTGTATGAAGCCAGCCATTCCGTATTTTTTCAGCGGTCTCGACCTCACGGTTTAAATAGCCACGTGTAACATTAGGACCTTTTACAACAATTTCTCCCTCTAGGTGTGAAGATACTTCCAGTCCATCTCGATCAACAATTTTTAATTGAGAAGGAAATAATGGTTTTCCAGCAGAGCCGATTTTCTTCATACTATCTTCTGGTGAGAGGGTGACAATTTGCGACGATGTTTCAGTCATTCCATAAGTTTGAAAAACAGGTATTCCTTTGTCAGCGCATTTATTTAGAAGCGCTAAGGATGCTGGTCCCCCACCAAGTAGCATACAGCGAAACGATGACGGCATTTGCTCAGATCCTAGTACCCTCACAATACGATTAAGCATTGTTGAAACCACTGACATGATTGTTACCTGATGGTGGTGAATGTCCTCGATTACCCTATACTCGTCGAACCCATCATGGAGAATGATCGGCATTCCATATATTAAACTTCGAATTAATATTGAATAACCGCTGATATGAAAAAGCGGTACAGTACAAAGCCAACGATCTGTCTCCGTCAAACCAAGGTTTAACGCAGAACCTATCGAACTCCACCAATGATTGCCATAAGTTTGCATAACTCCCTTTGGAAAACCAGTCGTCCCTGACGTATACATAATTGTGCAAGTGTTATCAAGTACAAATTCATTAAGAATGTTGACTTTGGCCCGTTGATGTTGTGAAAGCTCCTCCTTAAACAGAATAGCGTAGGAGGTCTGCTTTTCTTTTAGCGATAAAATCATTGGCTCGAATGCTTTCTCTGTAATAAAGGTGGTGCAGTCAGAATCATCAAGCTGCCAAGCCAATTCCTCTTGTGTTAGACGGTTGTTAAAAATAACGGCCGTGGCACCAATCATTTGCAGTGCATATAGAATCATCACCGTATCAGGGTGATTTTTCAATAGAACACCGACAAAGTCCCCCTTTGTGACGGGAATAGCGGCTAACTTTTGAGTCATTACAATTGCGTGATCATATGTATTCTGGAAGGTGTAAGTTTCTCCCTCATAAATAAGCGCAGTTCGTTGTGGAGTTAAGAAGGCTCGCTTCTTTAACCAGTTTGGGATTGCCTCTGTCACGATTAATCACCTACTTAATTTATTCTGCCAAAAAAACAGCTTGATGGGCTCCATCAAGCTGTTCTCTACGAAAAATCAAGGAAAACGTGGGAATTTGCCGAAGTCTGGTTTACGCTTTTCTTTGAACGCGTCGCGACCTTCTTTTGCTTCATCCGTTGTATAGTAAAGTAGGGTAGCATCTCCAGCAAATTGCTGAATACCCGCTAAACCGTCTGTATCGGCATTGAACGCAGCCTTCAAGAAGCGAAGTGCTGTCGGGCTCATTTCCAGCATTTCCTCACACCATTTAACCGTCTCATCTTCAACCTGGTCAAGTGGAACAACTGTGTTTACAAGACCCATATCCAATGCTTCTTGTGCATTGTATTGACGGCATAAATACCAAATTTCACGCGCTTTTTTATGTCCAACGATTCTTGCAAGATAGCCTGAACCATAACCAGCATCAAAGCTACCAACCTTTGGACCTGTTTGGCCAAATTTAGCATTGTCTGCTGCAATCGTTAAGTCACAAACAATATGTAATACATGGCCGCCACCAATTGCATAACCTTTTACCATCGCCACAACTGGCTTAGGAATAACACGAATTAAACGTTGTAGGTCTAATACATTTAAACGTGGGATTTGATCATCTCCGACATAGCCACCATGGCCACGTACCTTTTGATCTCCACCAGAGCAGAATGCATCATCCCCAGCACCTGTTAATACAATAACACCAACATTACTATCATCACGTGCATAAGCAAACGCATCGATAAGCTCCATTACAGTCTTAGGACGGAACGCATTGCGTACCTCTGGACGGTTAATGGTAATTTTACAAATGCCGTTGTATGTTTCATATAAAATATCTTCATATTGACGACTAGCTACCCATTCAACTGCCATATGTTCTCTTCCTCCTTATTATATAGATTTGTTTAAAAACTCACTTACTATTGTACCAAATTTTTCTGCTTGTTCCACATGAATTGCATGTCCACATGAATGAACCATCGTCCATTTGCTATTTTTCACCTTTTCATTCATTTCAATCGCAATCTTACAAAACTTTTTATCTCGTTCGCCGGTGATCATCAGCACCTCATTTGAAATGGAACTCAAATCATTCCAACATGATGGCTGTGCGCCCGTTCCCATCCCGATTAAACTTCCAGAGAGACCCGTTACAGAATTAGCGAGGCGCTGCCTCCTGATTTCGTCACGCTGCTGTATTGACAGCTCTGTTTGTGATTGAAATAGCGGAATCCCTTCCCAATAATCTACAAACTTTTCAATCCCTTGCTTCTCGATAAACGAAGCCAGTTTCCAATCACTCTCGATTCGAGCTGCTCTCTCTTCTTCTGTTTTCAAACCTGGTGATGCACTCTCCAACACCAGTTTTCTCACTTTCTCAGGATAAGAGACAGCAAAAGAAAGCGCCAACCTTCCTCCCATTGAATATCCTAAAAAATCAGCTTGATCGATTGCTAAAATATCAAGCAATCGAGCTAAATCTCTAGTAGCCTGCTCCATCCGATAACGCTCTGGGTTCTCCGGTGCATCGGTTTGACCATGGCCGATAATATCTATCATAATTAGCCTTGAATGTTGAGACCATCTCTCGAAAAATGGGAGCCAGTTTGACCCGTTTCCAGGTAAAGCCATGAAGTAAAACAAGCGGATACCCGCTTTCACCAATCATTTCAACATGATAGTTAACACCATGAACCACTACCTTCATTTTCCGATGTCCTTCAACGATTTTTCTATTTCCTGGGAAACAAATTTAAACAATTCTCGATGTTCATTTACATTCGAATCCCGTGAAGTCGAAATCTCATATACATTCAATCCAGCCGACACCTTATCCTTCACAATTACCTCTGAAAGATGGTCCCAATCCTTAATTAATTCATACTGCCCCTCGAACATTTTGATGGCATGTTTAAAATCTATATCAACTGGTGTTCCAAACAGCAATTCAAAATGCTTTGGATGACCTGCTTGAGGTAAAAACGAAAAGATTCCGCCACCATTATTATTAATAAGAATGACATTGATTGCGATTCCATGCATTTTTGATGCCAATAATCCATTTAAATCATGGAACAAGGTCAGGTCACCAACCACTAAATAGAAAGGCTGATGAACCGTTGCTGCCCCTAAAGCGGTTGAAACAATTCCATCGATGCCATTGGCACCACGATTAGCCATAACCCTAATTGATTTTTCATTAATAAAGAAAAATGAATCCAAATCACGAATCGGCATACTGTTCCCAACAAATACTGTTGCATTGTCTGGAAGTAAATCAGCAAGCCTGTAGAACAATTTTCCTTCACTTAATCCAGTTTCATCATTGATTCTCGCTAAATTTTGTTTGGTAAGGTCATTCATATTCGACCATTGTGTTAAATAAGAAGACGTTTCGCGTGTCTCCACATGCTGTAGGATCGACTGACAAAGGACTGCTTCGTCACAATAAATCATTTCAGACGTAATGGAATTCGGATCACGCCAGCCTCCGCCGCCATCAATAACATAATGCATCGCCTCTAAATTTTCCTTTAAGAAAATAGTTAATGCCTTTGATACTGGCATCGCACCAAAGCGAATGACCAAATCGGGCTTTAAAAACTCTTTTACAGCTGGATTTCGTAAAAATGTATCATATGTATCGATTATCATGTCTTTTCGATGAGAGCCACTGCGCAATTGCGATAATGGATCAGCGATAATCGGAAATTGTAACTTTTCAGCTAACTCAATCACAGCCTGGCCAAATATCGCATCATCGATAGGTCCACAAACAATAACACCTTTAGCATTCTCTGACCACGATTGGGCTAATCTGCTGAACCCAGCATCGGAAAGAGTCAGTTCTCCAGCCTGAATCTTGATCGAACCTTTAGCGCGCTTATACTTAGCAAACAACTCCGAATCATCTAATTGTGGGATTAATGGTTCGCGGAACGGAAAATTTAAATGGACAGGTCCTGCTGGTGTTATTTGTGAAGTGGCAACTGCCCTCGCACAAACGGTTTGCGCATAGCGAATGATTTCATTCGTGGCTTCTGGAAGGGCCATCTCTACAAACCATTTTACGTGACGGCCATATAAATGGAATTGATCAATAGCCTGCGGAGCTCCAACATCACGCAGCTCATGTGGACGGTCTGCTGTTAGTACAATAAGAGGCACTCTAGAAATATTCGCTTCAATAATAGCAGGATAATAATTCGCTGTTGCTGTCCCCGACGTGCACAAAAGAGCCACTGCTTTACCAGATGCTTTGGCAATGCCTAGTGCAAAAAATCCTGCCGACCGTTCATCAATTTGAATATGTACTTTAAGACCGGGATGCTCGGCCATCATTAATGCAAGTGGAGTGGAGCGTGAACCAGGGCTGACAACGACGTCAGTAACACCTGATTCGACCAATTCTCCAACAAACGCTGCTAAATAAGCAGTTAGTGACTCTTGATGATTCATATTCCTTCGCCTCCAAGCGCTGTAAGCATTGGACGAAACTTAATGTTTGTCTCTTGGTATTCGCTTTCTGAATCTGAATGTGCTACTACCCCACAGCCAGCAAACAAGGATGCTTCGTTTCCTTGAATTAACCCGGACCGAATCGCAACCGCAAACTCTCCATTCCCACGATAATCCATCCAACCAATTGGACCACCATAAAAGCCGCGATCCAATAGCTCTACTTCCCTGATTTTTTCGACTGCCGGCTTTTTCGGTAACCCACCTAATGCTGGGGTTGGGTGAAGACGCTCGATGATATCCAGTAATGATGTTTGATCATCTGTTTTTCCTGTGACAGGAGTATATAAATGTTGAATATCTCTCATTTTCATTAACTGTGGTTGATCAGGTAAAATGACTTCCGTACATACCTCACTCATTGCCTCTTTAATCATATCCACCACATATTGATGTTCGATCAGGTTCTTTTGGTCGGATAAAATATCCTCACCTAAATCCAGATCCTCTTTCGTTGTTTTTCCACGTTTGATTGACCCTGCTAAGCAGGTGGTAAAGACGTCATTTCCGTTTTTTTTCAAAAGCCGCTCCAGGTGATGCCCCGATAAAGCAATCGCCTTGCGATTCAAATGCAAAAATGAAGCTTTCTGCCTGCTCTTTAAAAAGATGACTCAACACTCTTTCCACTTGGACAGGTGCATTAAAATGCAGCCTTAATTCTCGAGCTAAAACAACCTTTTTCAAAGGGCCTTCCTTTAATTCGTTTGCTATTTCATCAACTGTTCTTTTCCAAGCTTCTGGTTGAATTTCCTCTGTTTTCACAAGGTGACTATCACAAAAAGCTAGCGGTTTGTTTTTCGAAAACAATAACTGCTCTCTTTCTTCACTAATTTTCTCAACAAGCGATGAATCATCATGCTGGGTACATAGGATATTGGTCGTTAAATAGGCTTGTCCTTCTATAACAGATAACATATATTTTGGAATGTGAAATAGTGAATTTGCATAATGAGACCAAAGCGAAGTTTTGGGCTTTAAAGGATCAAAAGAAAAGCCCCCAAACAAAGCAGGACCCAAGCCATTATGTGAGAATGGGTTAACAACAATGGAATTCTCAATAAAGCGCTTCCACTCATGTTGGGCATGACTAAAACGATCAGTTGCCTGATCTGCCTCAAATTGTTTACAAATCCCTAAACCAACTAATATAATTTGGTCACTCGGGTCTTTCCAAAAAAACCGCTCGCCAAAATATTTTTCACTACCAGAAAAGAAAAATGACAGGGGTTCAATAGGATCAATTTTTTGAACTTCGCTAACTAGCACAGGAACGTCTAAAGACTTGGCTCTTTCGATTGCATCGAAGATCCGTAACTTTAGCTCCGAATCATGTAAGATTACCAAAATAATCCCCCAATAACAGTAAACTACTGCTATCCTTTCATTTTAAGCTTATTATAAGATACACCTCATTACATATCGTGTCAATGATTCCTATTACAGCTATCCTAGTATTTTCCTTATTATATTATCGTTTTAATTTCTCTATTCAAAATGACGATATTTCGTCACAAACCAAAGAATTTATCCAGAAATATCATCCTTTTGATATTCATTTCCAAGCACATGAAAAGAATTGCGCTTTTTTCATCTATCCCCTAAACTTAAATTATATGCTTCTTTACAGCTTTTAATTTTTCCATTAAAATAAAAAGGTTTGAATCTATATTTTCCGATTATTGTTAGCAAAGGAGCGACTATTATATGCAACCACAAATGCAAAATTCGAAGTCTTCCGCAGTTGTAAGACAACCGAGATGGAGAGTTTGGTGGCAACTTACCCGACCACATACATTGACTGCAGCATTTGTGCCAGTTTTATTAGGAACAGCATTAGCTATGCCAGAGACGGATATTCATTTTGGACTTTTTGCTACCATGTTACTGGCGTGCTTACTTATTCAGACAGCAACGAACATGTTTAATGAGTATTATGACTTTAAACGCGGCCTCGATACAGCAGAATCTGTTGGAATTGGTGGAGCGATTGTTCGTGAAGGCATTCAAGCAAAAACGGTGCTTTATGCCGCACTTGGCTTATATGCCATCTCCATGCTACTTGGCGTCTATATTTGCGCCAATACGAGCTGGTGGCTGGCACTGATTGGTTCTGTTTCCATGGCAGCTGGCTACTTATATACAGGCGGACCACTTCCAATTGCCTATACTCCACTTGGAGAACTATTTGCAGGCTTTTTTATGGGATGTTTAATCATCTTAATTTCTTTCTTCATTCAAACTGGAACAGTTTCCGACACCGCCATTCTTGTATCGATTCCCATCACGATTTTAGTTGGTGCAATCCTGATGGCCAATAACATCCGGGACTTAGATGGCGACAAGAAATTTGGCCGTAAAACACTTGCCATCCTTCTCGGTAGAAAAGGCGCGATCCTATTTCTTGCCGGAATGTTTATTATTTCATACGCTTGGGTTTTTGCACTTATTTTCTTAAAAATCGTTTCACCATGGTTAGCGATTGTACTTTTAAGTTCACCAAAGCCATTAAAAGCCATCAGTGGATTCTTCAAAAATACTCTACCATTGCAAATGATGCCTGCGATGAAAGCAACAGCACAAACGAACACGATTTTCGGATTCTTACTATCTATCGGACTTTTTATAGCGTATTTCCTATAATTTGAACACAATAACAAAAGGCTTGGGATTTTCCCCAAGCCTTTTGTTATTGTACAGGTTTAATTTTCCAAATGTCGTCTGCATATTCCTTGATTGTTCGATCGCTTGAAAAATAACCGGAGCCAGCAATATTTTGTAGGCTCATTTTAATCCATTGATCACGGTCTTTAAATTTTTGCTCGACCTCTTTATGCACGGACACATACGAATCAAAATCCCGCAGTACAAAATACTGATCATTTTGAATCAGCAAGGAATCATGAATTGGCTCGAATTCATCATCAACATCCGGGAAAAAACCGTTTGTTAACTGGTCAATCACCTGACGGATTTTTTTGTCATGATGATAATATTCCATCGAATGATACCCGCCATTTTGATAAAAATGGAGCACCTCTTCAGCGGTCAATCCAAAAATGAAGATGTTATCTAAACCAACCTTTTCCTTAATCTCCACATTGGCCCCATCTAACGTCCCGACCGTTATCGCACCATTCATCATCAGCTTCATATTACCTGTCCCTGAGGCTTCCTTACTTGCCGTAGAAATTTGTTCACTAACATCAGCAGCCGGAAACAGCTCTTCGGCAACAGACACGCGGTAATTTTCTAAGAAAACAACCTTTAGCATATCCCTAACATCCGGATCACGATTGACACGATCCGCAACGGTATTGATCAGCTTAATGATTTTCTTCGCATAATAATATCCCAGGTGATGCCTTTGCCCCAAAGATAAAGGTACGTGGATACATCTTAAAGCTCGGATCTTCCTTTAAGCGGTTATATAAATGCATAATATGAAGAACATTTAACAGTTGCCTCTTATAAGCATGAAGTCGTTTAACATGGACGTCAAAGATCGAATGAGGATCGATTCTAATCCCCGTTTGTTCTAGGATTCGATGAGCAAACCGTTCTTTATTTTCTTGCTTTACCCCTCTTAGCTTCTCTAAAAAACCACGATCATCTTCAAACGCAGATAATTTTACTAGCTCTTGTGGCGAAGTAATCCAATCCGTTCCGATTGCATCGGTTATTAAGGATGACAGCTTAGGATTCGATTTTAATAGCCAACGCCGATGGGTGATTCCATTTGTTTTGTTATTAAACTTCTCAGGGTAAACCTGATAAAATTGATTCATTTCTCTATTTTTTAAAATATCAGTATGAATTTGTGCGACACCATTAACGCTAACACTACCGACAAGAGCTAGGTGCGCCATTTTAACCTCATCATGAGAAATTATCGTCATGCTATTGATGCGATCCCAGTCTCCAGGATACTTCTCCCATAGCTGCTCACAAAAGCGACGGTTAATCTCTTCAATAATCATATAGATCCTTGGAAGCAGTGGCTTAAACAGACGAACTGGCCATTTCTCTAAAGCCTCAGATAAGGTCGTATGGTTCGTATAGGAGATGGTCTGGGTTGTAATCTCCCATGCCTCTTCCCAGCTTAATTTCTCCTCATCCAGAAGAATCCTCATTAATTCTGGTATCGCCATTACAGGATGAGTATCATTAATATGTATCGCAATCCGATTCGGTAAATCCGCTAACGGCCGATTGGTATTTTTAAACCCACGGATGATTGTCCGAATACTTGCGGATACAAGCAAATACTGTTGTTTCAAGCGAAGGATTTTCCCTTCATCATGCGTATCATCCGGATAAAGGAATTCCGAAATAGCCTCAGTTTCCCGTTTATACTTCATAACATCCTGATAAAAAGGATAAGGCGACGGTTCTGCACTCCATAGCCGCAACGTATTAACCGTTTCCGTCCAGGTAGCCAATAACTGGAAGATCATATGGAACCGCTGTGACAACCTCCGCATTGATATGGCGAAAACAAAGACGATTATTCTCACAATACGCTTCAATCTCGCCCCAAAATGGTACCTCTACTGCTAAGTCCGTTTTGCGAATCTCCCAAACCTGGCCGTAGCGCAGCCATTGCTCAGGAAGTTCGACCTGATAACCATCAACAAACTTTTGCTCAAATAATCCATGGCGGTAGCGGATGCCACAGCCATGTCCTGGAAGATTAAGCGATGCTAGAGAATCTAAGAAACAGGCAGCCAGTCTTCCTAGCCCGCCATTTCCCAAACCAGCATCAGATTCAATTTCCTCTAAATCGCCTAAGTTTACCCCAAGCTCCTTGAGCCCAGTTTCAACGAGCTCTTCAATTCCTAAATTCATTAAATTATGGCGAAGCAAGCGTCCTAACAAGAATTCAATCGAAAGATAATACACTTGCTTCTCATTTGCGACACTGTATTTCTCTTTTGTATGAATCCAATTCGTACTTACATACTCACGGATCATATGGCCTAGTGTTTGGAAATGATCACTCTTTGTACTCTCCTTAAATGGCTTGCCACACATCGCTTCCAACCGTTTAAGAAAAGTATGTTGAAACTCCTGTTTATTAGAAAACATGGCTTTCACTCCTTGATATTAGTTCGGAATAAAGCCGATTATATTGAAATGCGGATTGCGCCCAACTAAAATCCATTTCCATCGTTGTTTTCACGAGTTTTGCCCAAACCGTTTTTTTATAATGATAAAACGATAAAGAGCGACGAATGGTATACAGCATGTCGTGAGCATTAAAATTAGTGAAGGAGAAACCATTCCCCTTGTCCAACCACTCATCATAGGCTTGGACTGTGTCATTAAGACCGCCAGTTTCTCGAACAATTGGTATACTTCCATATCGCATCGCAATCATTTGCCCAAGTCCACACGGTTCAAATTTAGACGGCATCAAAAACATATCAGACCCAGCATAAAGCTGATGCGCCCATTCCTCATTAAAACCAATTTGAACTCGGACCTGGTCAGGATATTGATGTGCCATTTCCCTAAAAAACGATTCAAACTCCAAATCTCCCGTTCCTAACACAACCATTTGAACCTTTTCGGCCATGATTTCATGAAAAACCGCTTTGACAAGATCCAACCCTTTTTGTTTTGTCAGTCGGGTTATCATTGCCATCAACGGAATCTCATCATTTTCAACCAAACCAAGTGTTTTCTGAATATGTCGCTTATTGCCAACCTTCAGCTTCAAGCTTTGTGCATCATAATTTTGATGAATTAAAGAATCATTTGCCGGATTATAGAATTCATCATCAATTCCGTTTAAAATCCCTTTCAAATCGGATTTGCGCTTCCTTAAGAGTCCGTCCAATTTTTCCCCAAAATAATCAGTCTGAATTTCAGCCAGATAAGTAGGGCTTACCGTCGTAATCATGTCCGCCGACACAAGGCCGGCTTTCATGAAATTGATATTTCCAAAAAACTCGAGCTGATCTTGATTGAAATATTTGCTGTTGATTCCAAGTAAATCATCCAACGTTTCGCGTGGGAAAATTCCTTGAAACAACAAATTATGAATGGTAAAAATGGTTCGAATGAACTCATAGCCTGGTTTCCGATAATATTCAACACGGTACAAAAATGGAATCATACCTGTATGCCAATCATGGCAATGAATAATGTCAGGGAAAAATCCAAGTGGGCAATCGCATCGAGGACTGCACGATTGAAAAACGAAAATCTTTCACCATCATCGAAATAACCATAAAGGCCATCACGTTTAAAATAATACTCGTTATCGACAAAGTAATAAGTTACCCCATCTAACTTAAGCTCCAATAAGCCACAATATTGATTTCTCCAGCCAACCTTAACAGTAAAATCCACCACTCTGCGCATTTTCTGTTTATATTTCTGATGAATGCTACCATAATTAGGGAGAATTACCCTTACATCTGTACCTTGATTCACTAATTCCTGCGGTAATGATCCCGCAACATCTGCAAGTCCTCCTGATTTAATAAATGGTATACATTCTGAGACTGCAAATAAGATTTTCACGAATTCATCAGCGCTCCTTGGATCTTATCTTTACGGATTACAACGGGTGAATCAACCGTTGCTCTGATGATTCGTCCAGATTCAATATAAACATCCTTATCAAGGATGACATTTTCAAGTTTACAATCGTCAGCAATTTCACATTTTTGTAAAATCACACTGTTTTTAATTAATGTATTTTTACCAATTTTTACTCCTCGGGCAATAATACTATTTTCAATTTTCCCACCAATTTGGCAGCCGTTCGCAATCATTGAATTTTGAATGGACGCTCCTTGTGCATAACGGGTTGGTGGTTCATCCATCACCTTCGTAAAAATAGGCTGATCTTTTATAAACAGCTTTTTCCAAATGGCCGGTTTTAATAGTTCCATACTAGTAGTATAGTATTTTTTCACAGAATCAATCATTACCGCATAGTCAGAGTAATGATAATAGCAAACTTTGTAATCATGACTAAGTGAATTGACTACATCGCACATGCAAGTAAAACCAGTTTTATCCCGATTACAAATTAATTCAATTAATAAGGAAGTCTTCACAAGATACATATCCAAAGATTTGCCTTCCTGGCGAATTTCCGTAATATCGCAGCCAGAATCAATATGGGACTTCAAAATCTTCCGAAAATCCATATTTGCAACGGTAAAGCAATTAGCAATTAATGAGTATTCCTGGGTACTTCGACTAAAAAAGCCGATATTCGCCGCAAACTGATTAAAGGAGCCAGTACCAGTGTGCGGAGTGTCTAAAATTTGCGGAGGAAATAAAAAGATTCCATCTCGTTTCCGATTCAGATCCCAGTTTCGCCCAGAACCTAAGTGGTCCATCAAGGATCGATATTGATATTGAGGGAAAAGTGCCACTTTCTTAATCCCCGAGTTCACCATACTTGATAAAATAAAATCTATTAATCGATATCGCCCTGCAAATGGAACGGCTGCAAGGGATCGATCGATAATTAATTCTTCTAGTTCTGCTGAATAGGTTGCATCGATAACACCCAATAATCTTCTTTTCAACGCTGAAACCTCCCGATCTTTTTTAATGTAATTTGAAAAATTTTAACCAATCTTTTTATTCAGCGTTGTTTCTGCTTGAACAGGTATTTCTGGAAGAAGATCCTCAGAAACTAAGATAATTCCCTCAGGATCATTATTCCCACGGATAACAGCCCCGTCTGGAATGACAATGCCCCCTGGAATAATCGCCTTTTCAATAAATGCATTTTTCCCAATCACTGCATCAGGCATGATCACAGATTCACGTACAACCGACCCTTCTTCTATCCAAACACCCTGAAAGACGACTGAGCGTTCAACGTCCCCGTCAATCGTGCAACCTTCATTTATGAGCGATTCTAGGACGGAAGCTTTCGGTGAAATGAATTGTGGCGGCTGATTCGGATTTACAGAATAAATGCGCCAAGATGGATCAAATAAATCAAGCTCACATTTTTCATCTAACAAATCCATATTTGCTTCCCAAAGGCTTCTTACCGTACCAACATCCTTCCAATAACCTTTATAAGGATACGCAACCAGCTTCTTTTGCTCTTGAAGTAAGGACGGAATGATATCCTTCCCAAAATCATGACTAGAACATGGGTCATCATTGTCCTTTATTAAATATTCTTTTAACACTTTCCAATTGAAAATATAAATTCCCATTGATGCCAAATTACTCTTTGGAAAATCTGGCTTTTCTTCAAATTCCGTAATATTCATTTCATCATTAGCATTCATAATTCCGAAACGGCTCGCTTCATCCCACGGCACTTCAATAACAGAAATCGTTACGTCTGCACCCTTTTCAATATGAAAATCAAGCATTTCCTCATAGTTCATTTTATAAATGTGATCACCTGACAGAATCAATACGTACTCTGGGTCGTATTGCGTCAAATAATTGATATTTTGATAAATTGCACTTGCTGTACCTGAATACCATTTCACTTCTGAGCCTTCCGCATAAGGGGGAAGTACAGTAACCCCACCATTTCTCCGATCTAAATCCCAAGCACTTCCAATCCCAATATATGAGTTTAGTAACAACGGTTGATACTGGGTTAACACACCTACCGTATCAATTCCCGAATTAGTGCAATTACTTAGTGCGAAATCAATTATTCGATATTTTCCTCCGAACGGTACAGCAGGTTTCGCAATATCCTTTGTTAAGGAATTAAGCCTGCTTCCCTTTCCTCCTGCCAACAGCATGGCGACGCACTTTTTCTTTCCCATTATCCCCCAGCTCCTTTCGTTGTTTTACAGGGCGCAATATCGTGATTCCAAATGGAGGAATCGTCATCTCCACATGGTACGGTTTTCCATGGTATGGCTCTGCAATTGTCTTTAATGCTTTTTTGTTATAATTATCGGCACCACCAAAATGATGAGCGTCACTATTTAATATTTCGCGATATGTCCCTTCCTTTGGCACGCCAACCTTATATTTTTCATATGGTCGTTCACTAAAGTTGCACACCACAATGAGAATATCGTCGAGGCTTGAGCCTTTTCTAATGAAAGAGAATACAGATTGTTCTATGTTATTCACATCTATCCATTCAAAGCCTTCATATGTATGATCCAATTCATACAATGGCTTTGAACGTTTGTAGATTTTTACTAACTGTTTAAAATATACATTTAACTTTTCGTGCATTTCATATTCAAATAAATTCCAATCAAGTTCTTCTTTATCCTTCCACTCCGCAAACTGCCCAAACTCTGTGCCCATAAACAATAATTTCTGTCCTGGATGTGCCATCATGTAACCTAATAGCAATCGTAATTGTGCAAATTTCCTCCAGTAATCACCTGGCATTTTATTTAAAAGTGATTTCTTTCCATGAACGACCTCATCATGGGAAAATGGAAGTATGAAGTTTTCTGAAAAGGCGTATAAAAATGAAAAAGTAACCTTATTATGTTTTGAAGAACGATATTCCGGCTCTGTTTCCATATAGCTCAACATGTCATTCATCCAGCCCATATTCCATTTATAGCTGAAACCAAGTCCTCCATGCTCAACCGGAACCGTTACCTGGGGCCAATCCGTGGAATCCTCTGCAATCATTAACATTGAAGGATCATGCTGATGAACTGTTTTGTTTAGATTTTTTAGAAAATCCAAACCAAATGTATTTACATGTTCTCCATTTGAGTTCGGCCAGAAAATGATATTGGAGACGGCATCGACTCTAAACCCATCAACATGGTAATACTTCATCCAAAACAGTGCATTTGAAATCAAAAAGCTATGAACTTCACTTTTTCCTAAATCAAAGTTTGCCGTTCCCCAAACGTGATTTTCACGATCGTTTGTGGCTTTATATTCATAGGTGTAATCTCCATCAAAGCGGTACAGTCCGTGTGCATCTTTACAAAAATGCCCTGGTACCCAATCCAGAATGACTCCCAATCCATTCTGATGACATTGATCAACAAAATACATAAAATCTTCTGGTGTACCGTATCGGCTAGTTAAAGAATAGTAACCTACACCTTGATAGCCCCATGAAATATCGAGCGGGTGTTCAACGAGTGGTAATAATTCCACGTGGGTAAATCCCCCATCAAGTACATAAGGAATTAACTCATCAGCAAATTCTCTGTAATTTAGAAAGCTTCCGTCCGGCTTCTTTTTCCATGAACCCGCATGTACTTCATAAATGACCATCGGTTCCGCCGCAGCACTTTTCCTTGCCTTTTTTCTTTTCCATGCTTGGTCGTTCCATTTATAACCCTCTAAGTTATAAACAACGGATGCTGTGCGTGGTCTCAGTTCTGAATAAAAACCATAGGGATCTGCTTTTAACAGCCTTTCCCCATCTTGTGAAATAATTTCATACTTATATAGACAGCCCTCTAGGTTCCCCTCGAGAACGAGTACCCAAACACCTTCTTTATTTAACTTATGAAAGGCATACCCATTTCCATTCCAATTATTAAAATCGCAAGCAAGGTTTACTTCCTTAGCATGAGGCGCCCAAACACAGAATCTAGTAAATGAGCGATCTCCCTCTTCAAAAATATGAGCTCCAAATAATTGATAGCTTTCAAACAATGTACCCTCGTGAAAGAGATACAATTCATACTCAGTAGGTAAAAATGTTTTCACTGTCATTTGACACCCCGCCACTCTTTTTTTACTTGGCCTATTTAAAACTATACTATTCTCTACAATATTATCCTAGAAATAATTTTCCAAATATTAAGACAACAAATCGTAATATATGATACATAACGAGGTTATTCTCGGCATTCTACTCCGTTTCGACATAATAATCATGGTAATATGACAAAATAAACATATAAATTGAAAGGAGAATTTTTTATGAAAGACCAGACTGGAAAAAGACTAGAAAACAAGCAGGGTGAGGTTCCATTATTTGAAGCACCTGATGAAAAAATACTAGCAACAGGTGATATGTTTAGAGGTCCTTCTACCGGATTCACATCCGATCTCGATTAAAGCAATCCAGGAAGAAATTTACCAGAGGAGGATATAGAACAGGATTTAAGATAAGTCTTTAGTCCTATACTAATTATTATTTAGATATAACACTTTTAAGTAAGCGCTTTATTGTTTTTTTAAAAAAACGTATCAGTTTTAATTATTTATTTGAGAGAATTACTACACGGTGTGATAGTAGAAATGTAATTTATTCGTAAGGAATTCGATTGCAAATCAAATCTATGAAAACAATAAAAAAGCTATTAACATGTAGTTAATAGCTTTTTTATGACCCCTACGGGATTCGAACCCGTGTTACCGCCGTGAAAGGGCGGTGTCTTAACCGCTTGACCAAGGGGCCAATTTATCTGGCGGAGAAGGAGGGATTTGAACCCTCGCGCCGGTTACCCGACCTACACCCTTAGCAGGGGCGCCTCTTCAGCCTCTTGAGTACTTCCCCAAATAAATTGGCTCCGCAGGTAGGACTCGAACCTACGACCGTTCGGTTAACAGCCGAATGCTCTACCACTGAGCTACTGCGGAACGTTAGTAAAAACATATGGTGGGCCTAAATGGACTCGAACCATCGACCTCACGCTTATCAGGCGTGCGCTCTAACCAGCTGAGCTATAGGCCCATATTTGGAGCGGGTGATGGGAATCGAACCCACAACAACAGCTTGGAAGGCTGTGGTTTTACCACTAAACTACACCCGCGAATATTAAAATGGGGCGACTGATGGGAATCGAACCCACGAATGCCTGAACCACAATCAGGTGCGTTAACCACTTCGCCACAATCGCCATCATTTCACACTTTTTTTAGCATGATAATGGTGGCTCAGGACGGAATCGAACCGCCGACACAAGGATTTTCAGTCCTTTGCTCTACCGACTGAGCTACTGAGCCATACATTTCTTTTCATAAAAATGGCGGTCCTGGACGGGACTCGAACCCGCGACCTCCTGCGTGACAGGCAGGCATTCTAACCAACTGAACTACCGGACCATATTGCGGGGGCAGGATTTGAACCTGCGACCTTCGGGTTATGAGCCCGACGAGCTACCGAGCTGCTCCACCCCGCGACAATAAAAAATTTTATTAATTTGTTTAAAATAATGGCGGAGGAAGAGGGATTCGAACCCCCGCGCGGTTTAACCCGCCTGTCGGTTTTCAAGACCGATCCCTTCAGCCGGACTCTGGGTATTCCTCCGCATATAAGATATTCATGGTGGACCTTGTAGGACTCGAACCTACGACCGGACGGTTATGAGCCGTCTGCTCTAACCAGCTGAGCTAAAGGTCCTAAAAAAATATGGTAGCGGCGGAGGGGATCGAACCCCCGACCTTACGGGTATGAACCGTACGCTCTAGCCAGCTGAGCTACACCGCCATAATTTTGATTAAGATAGTTGGTGGAGTCTAGGGGGATCGAACCCCTGACCTCCTGCGTGCAAGGCAGGCGCTCTCCCAGCTGAGCTAAGACCCCATACACAATGAGAAGTTTTAATGGTCGGGAAGACAGGATTCGAACCTGCGACCCCTTGGTCCCAAACCAAGTGCTCTACCAAGCTGAGCTACTTCCCGGAATTAAGCGCGCCCGAAAGGAGTCGAACCCATAACCTTCTGATCCGTAGTCAGACGCTCTATCCAATTGAGCTACGGGCGCATTATTAAAGTGGTGCCGAGGACCGGAATCGAACCGGTACGGTAGTCACCTACCGCAGGATTTTAAGTCCTGTGCGTCTGCCAGTTCCGCCACCCCGGCAAAAATCTGGAGCGGAAGACGGGATTCGAACCCGCGACCCCCACCTTGGCAAGGTGGTGTTCTACCACTGAACTACTTCCGCAAAATATGGTGCGGGTGAAGGGAGTCGAACCCCCACGCCTTGCGGCGCTAGATCCTAAGTCTAGTGCGTCTGCCAATTCCGCCACACCCGCATATATTTTAAAATGGTGAGCCATGAAGGACTCGAACCTTCGACCCTCTGATTAAAAGTCAGATGCTCTACCAACTGAGCTAATGGCTCGAAAAATGGTGCCGGCTAGAGGACTTGAACCCCCAACCTACTGATTACAAGTCAGTTGCTCTACCAATTGAGCTAAACCGGCATATGGTGGAGGATGACGGGCTCGAACCGCCGACCCTCTGCTTGTAAGGCAGATGCTCTCCCAGCTGAGCTAATCCTCCATTTTGTAACAGCCCAGGCAGCGTCCTACTCTCACAGGGGGAGAGCCCCCAACTACCATCGGCGCTGAGAAGCTTAACTTCCGTGTTCGGTATGGGAACGGGTGTGACCTTCTCGCTATCGCCACCAGACTATTATTTTCATAAAGACATTATTTATTATAATAATGTTTTTATACTTTTGCAAGAGAATTTTTATTTCATTCCCTCAAAACTAGATAATGTAGAAGAAGAAAAACGTTTTTTGGTTAAGTCCTCGACCGATTAGTATCAGTCAGCTCCACATGTCGCCACGCTTCCACCTCTGACCTATCAACCTGATCATCTTTCAGGGATCTTACTAGCTTGCGCTATGGGAAATCTCATCTTGAGGGGGGCTTCATGCTTAGATGCTTTCAGCACTTATCCCGTCCGCACATAGCTACCCAGCTATGCCTTTGGCAAGACAACTGGTACACCAGCGGTGCGTCCATCCCGGTCCTCTCGTACTAAGGACAGCTCCTCTCAAATTTCCTGCGCCCACGACGGATAGGGACCGAACTGTCTCACGACGTTCTGAACCCAGCTCGCGTACCGCTTTAATGGGCGAACAGCCCAACCCTTGGGACCGACTACAGCCCCAGGATGCGATGAGCCGACATCGAGGTGCCAAACCTCCCCGTCGATGTGGACTCTTGGGGGAGATAAGCCTGTTATCCCAGGGGTAGCTTTTATCCGTTGAGCGATGGCCCTTCCATGCGGAACCACCGGATCACTAAGCCCGACTTTCGTCCCTGCTCGACTTGTAGGTCTCGCAGTCAAGCTCCCTTGTGCCTTTACACTCTACGAATGATTTCCAACCATTCTGAGGGAACCTTTGGGCGCCTCCGTTACTTTTTAGGAGGCGACCGCCCCAGTCAAACTGCCCACCTGACACTGTCTCCTACCCCGATCAGGGGTATGGGTTAGAATTTCAATACAGCCAGGGTAGTATCCCACCGATGCCTCCACCGAAGCTGGCGCTCCGGTTTCTACGGCTCCTACCTATCCTGTACAAGCTGTACCAAAATTCAATATCAGGCTACAGTAAAGCTCCACGGGGTCTTTCCGTCCTGTCGCGGGTAACCTGCATCTTCACAGGTACTATAATTTCACCGAGTCTCTCGTTGAGACAGTGCCCAGATCGTTACGCCTTTCGTGCGGGTCGGAACTTACCCGACAAGGAATTTCGCTACCTTAGGACCGTTATAGTTACGGCCGCCGTTTACTGGGGCTTCGGTTCAAAGCTTCGCTTGCGCTAACCTCTCCCCTTAACCTTCCAGCACCGGGCAGGCGTCAGCCCCTATACTTCGCCTTGCGGCTTTGCAGAGACCTGTGTTTTTGCTAAACAGTCGCCTGGGCCTATTCACTGCGGCTCTTCTAGGCTTTAACACCCAAAAGAGCACCCCTTCTCCCGAAGTTACGGGGTCATTTTGCCGAGTTCCTTAACGAGAGTTCTCTCGCTCACCTTAGGATTCTCTCCTCGACTACCTGTGTCGGTTTGCGGTACGGGCACCTTTTATCTCGCTAGAGGCTTTTCTTGGCAGTGTGGAATCAGGAACTTCGGTACTATATTTCCCTCGGCATCACAGCTCAGCCTTTACGGAAACGGGATTTGCCTCATTTCCAGCCTAACTGCTTACACGCACATATCCAGCAGTGCGCTTACCCTATCCTCCTGCGTCCCCCCGTTGCTCAAACGATAATGAGGTGGTACAGGAATATCAACCTGTTATCCATCGCCTACGCCTTTCGGCCTCGGCTTAGGTCCCGACTAACCCTGAGCGGACGAGCCTTCCTCAGGAAACCTTAGTCATTCGGTGGATGGGATTCTCACCCATCTTTCGCTACTCATACCGGCATTCTCACTTCTAAGCGCTCCACCAGTCCTTACGGTCTAGCTTCAACGCCCTTAGAACGCTCTCCTACCACTGACATCGTAGATGTCAATCCACAGCTTCGGTGATACGTTTAGCCCAGGTACATTTTCGGCGCAGAGTCACTCGACCAGTGAGCTATTACGCACTCTTTAAATGGTGGCTGCTTCTAAGCCAACATCCTGGTTGTCTAAGCAACTCCACATCCTTTTCCACTTAACGTATACTTTGGGACCTTAGCTGGTGGTCTGGGCTGTTTCCCTTTTGACTACGGATCTTATCACTCGCAGTCTGACTCCCACGGATAAGTCTTTGGCATTCGGAGTTTGTCTGAATTCGGTAACCCGATGAGGGCCCCTAGTCCAAACAGTGCTCTACCTCCAAGACTCTTACTACGTGAGGCTAGCCCTAAAGCTATTTCGGAGAGAACCAGCTATCTCCAAGTTCGATTGGAATTTCTCCGCTACCCACACCTCATCCCCGCACTTTTCAACGTGCGTGGGTTCGGGCCTCCAGTTGGTGTTACCCAACCTTCACCCTGGACATGGGTAGATCACCTGGTTTCGGGTCTACGACCACATACTAATACGCCCTATTCAGACTCGCTTTCGCTGCGGCTCCGTCTTCTCAACTTAACCTTGCATGTAATCGTAACTCGCAGGTTCATTCTACAAAAGGCACGCCATCACCCATTAACGGGCTCTGACTACTTGTAGGCACACGGTTTCAGGATCTCTTTCACTCCCCTTCCAGGGTGCTTTTCACCTTTCCCTCACGGTACTGGTTCACTATCGGTCACTAGGGAGTATTTAGCCTTGGGAGATGGTCCTCCCTGCTTCCGACCGGATTTCACGTGTCCAGGCCGTACTCAGGATCCACTCAGGAGGGAACGAAGTTTCAACTACAGGGTTTTTACCTTCTTTGACGGACCTTTCCAGATCTCTTCATTTACCCCGTTCCTTTGTAACTCCATGTTGAGTGTCCTACAACCCCAAG
The DNA here is from genome assembly GCF_033449965.1 of Bacillus sp. T3. Classification (NCBI taxonomy): domain Bacteria; kingdom Bacillati; phylum Bacillota; class Bacilli; order Caryophanales; family Bacillaceae; genus Bacillus; species Bacillus sp. T3. The sequence goes on along the minus strand of NZ_CP137761.1, from coordinate 1,014,872 downwards.
AGGCAAGCCTCTTGGTTTGGGCTATGTCCCGTTTCGCTCGCCGCTACTCAGGGAATCGCGTTTGCTTTCTCTTCCTCCGGGTACTTAGATGTTTCAGTTCCCAGGGTGTGCCTTCAATACCCTATGTATTCAGGTAAAGATACTACTCCATTACGAGTAGTGGGTTCCCCCATTCGGAAATCTCCAGGATCAAAGCTTACTTACAGCTCCCCGAAGCATATCGGTGTTAGTACCGTCCTTCATCGGCTCCTAGTGCCAAGGCATCCACCGTGCGCCCTTTCTAACTTAACCTAAAGGTTAATTCTCTTATTATTAAGAGAGAAAAAACTAATGTGGTGTTTCTTGTTTTCTTCTTTTACGATTATCTAGTTTTCAAAGAACGAAATGATAAAGAGGAATTGATCCCTCAAAACTAAACAAACAAAGCGGTCAACAGTACAGACCAGAAGGTCTGCATTCCGATTGTCTTTACGACAATATCCTTAGAAAGGAGGTGATCCAGCCGCACCTTCCGATACGGCTACCTTGTTACGACTTCACCCCAATCATCTGTCCCACCTTAGGCGGCTGGCTCCTTACGGTTACCCCACCGACTTCGGGTGTTACAAACTCTCGTGGTGTGACGGGCGGTGTGTACAAGGCCCGGGAACGTATTCACCGCGGCATGCTGATCCGCGATTACTAGCGATTCCAGCTTCATGTAGGCGAGTTGCAGCCTACAATCCGAACTGAGAATGGTTTTATGGGATTGGCTCGACCTCGCGGTTTCGCGACCCTTTGTACCATCCATTGTAGCACGTGTGTAGCCCAGGTCATAAGGGGCATGATGATTTGACGTCATCCCCACCTTCCTCCGGTTTGTCACCGGCAGTCACCTTAGAGTGCCCAACTAAATGCTGGCAACTAAGATCAAGGGTTGCGCTCGTTGCGGGACTTAACCCAACATCTCACGACACGAGCTGACGACAACCATGCACCACCTGTCACTCTGTCCCCCGAAGGGGAACGTCCTATCTCTAGGAGTGTCAGAGGATGTCAAGACCTGGTAAGGTTCTTCGCGTTGCTTCGAATTAAACCACATGCTCCACCGCTTGTGCGGGCCCCCGTCAATTCCTTTGAGTTTCAGCCTTGCGGCCGTACTCCCCAGGCGGAGTGCTTAATGCGTTTGCTGCAGCACTAAAGGGCGGAAACCCTCTAACACTTAGCACTCATCGTTTACGGCGTGGACTACCAGGGTATCTAATCCTGTTCGCTCCCCACGCTTTCGCGCCTCAGCGTCAGTTACAGACCAAAGAGCCGCCTTCGCCACTGGTGTTCCTCCACATCTCTACGCATTTCACCGCTACACGTGGAATTCCGCTCTTCTCTTCTGCACTCAAGTTCCCCAGTTTCCAATGACCCTCCCAGGTTCAGCCGGGGGCTTTCACATCAGACTTAAGGAACCGCCTGCGCGCGCTTTACGCCCAATAATTCCGGACAACGCTTGCCACCTACGTATTACCGCGGCTGCTGGCACGTAGTTAGCCGTGGCTTTCTGGTTAGGTACCGTCAAGGTACCGGCAGTTACTCCGGTACTTGTTCTTCCCTAACAACAGAGCTTTACGACCCGAAGGCCTTCTTCGCTCACGCGGCGTTGCTCCGTCAGACTTTCGTCCATTGCGGAAGATTCCCTACTGCTGCCTCCCGTAGGAGTCTGGGCCGTGTCTCAGTCCCAGTGTGGCCGATCACCCTCTCAGGTCGGCTACGCATCGTCGCCTTGGTGAGCCGTTACCTCACCAACTAGCTAATGCGCCGCGGGCCCATCTGTAAGTGACAGCCGAAACCGTCTTTCAGCTTTCCCTCATGAGAGGAAAAGGATTATCCAGGTATTAGCTCCGGTTTCCCGAAGTTATCCCAGTCTTACAGGCAGGTTGCCCACGTGTTACTCACCCGTCCGCCGCTGATATCAGGGAGCAAGCTCCCATCAATCCGCTCGACTTGCATGTATTAGGCACGCCGCCAGCGTTCGTCCTGAGCCAGGATCAAACTCTCCAAGAAAGTTGATTTAGCTCAAAAATGTTACGTTGGCTAGTGTGTTTATAACCGAAGTTATAAGCACTAAAATTTATTATTGTTGACGTTTGTTTGTTTAGTTTTCAAAGAACAATTTTCTTTATCATCGCTCAGAAGCGACTTTTTTAATATAACATTTCAACTTCTGTTTGTCAACATATCTTTCAAAATACATTTTCGAAAGTTGTTTTTTATTTTCCTCTCGGTGAGGACGTGTTCTAATATATCACGGCTAAAAAATGAATGCAATACATTTCGTTATTTTTTTTGGTTTTATATTAAAGAAATTGCTTTTATCGTATACCTTCAATAACTTTTGGGGAAAAACCATTGATCTCAGCATTAATTTTATCCACAGTCCAAATGGAAGTAAAGTAGTGGTAAATATATTAATTTTCTGAATATCAAAACTTTATCAACAACTTTCTTATTGTTTATCCACAATTCTATTCACTACACTCCTCTTTAATTAAACAGTATTTGAAATCATTCAATAGACCCAGGAAGTACTAGATGTAATTTCAGCTTCATAACATATTAAAAAAGACAAAGGAGAACCAAATGCTAGAGTCTATTGCTTTTTACCTATCATTATTTATGACACTAATCTTATTTGTTAGGGGATATATAGAGGCAATGTTGATTGCCAATTCATCTGAAATAGTATACGGTGGCACATTGATTTTCTGCGTTGTCTTTGCACTAATTTTTTCTAAAGCCACCTTTGTCTTTAGTTAAATAAAAAATGCGGCAACCCTCACCATAAGGTTGCCGCATTTTTTAATATGTTGCTTCTTTTACTTTTTCTCTTTTTACATCGACTAAGAAGATCATGATCCCGATTAATACAATGAGTCCGCCCACCATTTGCGTCCAAAGTACTTCTTCACTTAATAGAATGACGGCTAGGATGGTAGCGCCAATCGGTTCAAATAGAATTGCAACTGAAATCGTTGATGTACTCAGCCATTTAATTGACCAATTTAAAAACGTATGACCAAACAGGTTTGGTATAAGTGCTAATAGGAAGAAATAAAGCCAATTGTCACTTTCAAAACCAATTAATGGTTCGTGAGCAGCTAAAACATAAAGTAATAAAGTAATCGAGCTAATTGAATATACAACGAATGTATAAGTAATTAAAGATACTCTCTTCCTTACTGTTTGACCGAATAATAAGTAGGCTGTGATAAGTCCACAAGCAATGAGCGCTAGGATGTCGCCAAATAGAGCGTTTCCACTGATTCTAAAATCGCCCCAACTGATAACAACACTTCCTATTACTGCGATAATTCCACTTATAATTTCTTTTAATGATAGTTTTTCTTTAAAGAAGACAAAGGTTCCTACAAATGCAAATAGCGGTTGTAGCGTAACGAGTACAGTTGAGCTTGCAACAGACGTGTAATTGAGCGATTCAAACCAAAGAATAAAATGAAACGCTAGAAAAACTCCGGATACAATGGAGAAGATCCAATCCCGTTTCGTTATAAGTCGAAGTTCTGAAACATATTTTAAAAGAAAAACCGGAAGCATCAGGATAACTGAAAAAAATAACCGATAAAAAGCTATTACGCCTGTTGGTGCTGTAGAATACTTAACAAAGATGGCGGAGGTTGATACCGAAATTACGCCAATCGCAAGGGCAATGTATGGATTTATTACTGGTTTTCCCATTTTTTATCTCCTTTTAGACGATACATGTTAAAATTTATGTAGATATAATTTTACTCCTTTATGAGTGATTTTTTCTATTTAATATTGTTTTATATAAAAAAACCTTATGGTATAGAAATTACAAGTGGAAAAGCGGGGGAGGATAATGTTTGATATCGACAAAGATATATTGGTGAAATTAGGGATTTCAGCTGTTTTAGGATTAATTATAGGCCTAGAACGGGAATTAAAAAGAAAGCCAGTTGGATTAAAAACCAGTTTGGTTATTTGTATTGTAAGCTGTCTGCTTACAATAGTATCGATTGAATCTGCGTATTTATTTCCACATGATGATGATGTAAATATTACAATGGATCCTCTGCGTTTAGCAGCTCAAATTGTATCTGGAATTGGTTTCCTAGGTGCTGGGGTGATTTTACGACGCGGGAATGACAGTATTTCTGGATTAACAACAGCAGCGATGATTTGGGGTGCTGCTGGGATTGGGATTGCAGTTGGAACTGGATTTTATATGGAAGCTTTTGCTGGAGTTATTTTGCTTATTGTCAGTGTTGAAATAGTTCCTTATCTTATGGGTTTTATTGGTATTCGGCGACTTCGAGAAAAAGAAGTTCAGCTAAAGCTCCATGTTCGCAATCGTGAGAAAATGGGTGAAATCATCGCTAATATTAAAAAAGAGGAAATTAAGATTAAAACTTTGAAAATTAAGGATACCAGTGAAGGGGATCTGCTTCTACAATTGATGTTAATTGTTGATTTTAGCGAAGATACGACTGAAGTATATAATCATGTTGTTAAAATTGCGGGTGTTGAAAAACTCGAAGTGGAAAGTATGTCTTAATTTATATCTATAGTTGAGCAAATAAGTGAGGATCCTTGGTTCCTCACTTGTTATTTTTATGAAAAAATTACACTTGCATATTGGTAAGGTTCTCGTTATAATTTTTCTTGTACCGTAAAAAGTCTATTACTTACGGGGGATTAGCTCAGCTGGGAGAGCGCAACGCTGGCAGCGTTGAGGTCAGGGGTTCGAGCCCCCTATTCTCCATACAAAAAAAAGCCATTAAACGCTTGGTTTTCCGAGCATTTAATGGCTTTCTTTTTATTTAAAAATGACAAACATTTTCCTGTTGGTCACACTAACGGTCACACTACCTATTTTTTTTAGAAATTTTCGGGTTTCCTTACTTATAGGACTAGCTCAGAAGTATATATTTATCGAGCTTAGAAACAGGAACTTAGAATTTTGTAATTACTCCCCAAATAACATATCCCCATATTGCTTTGCGGTCTCTTTATGAACACTAGGTAAAACATGGCTATAGGTATCAAGAGTAACCCTAATATCTGAATGACCTAATATTTCTTTAACAATTTTTGGATTTACACTTTGTGATAACATTAGAGTAGCCACAGTATGGCGAAGGTCATGAAACCTTATTTTCGGAACCTTAGCCTTTTTCATTAAGTTATAGAAAATGCGAAGCAAATTGCGAGGGTTTACGGGGGTTCCAAACTTTGTACATACAACAAGATTATTATCTACATACATATCTCCTGCAACAAGTTTTTCTTTTGCAATTTTCTTTCTATGAATCTTTAAATCATTTATTGCTTTATCAGTTAGTGAGATAGTTCTAATACTAGATTTTGTCTTTGTCTCTTTGGACAGTTTTTTTCCATCATGACTGAGGGTTTGTCTTACGTGCAATACCCTTTCCTCAAAATCAATGTCCTTCCAACGTAAACCAAGTAATTCACTCTGTCGCATACCCGTTGTAAGTGCAAGAATAAAAACAATATACATAGGACTTTCTTCTGTCTGCTTTAAAAATCTTGTGGTTTGATCTAAATTCCAGACCAGCATTTCCTTACGCGGCACTTTTGGAGCCTCAGCGTCCTCTACAGGACTAAAGTAAACATACTTTCTTTTTACTGCTGTTTTAAAGGAACTTTTTACAACCTTATGAATATCTAAAATTGAGCGTTCAGATAACCCTTTTTCTTTAGATAAATACGCATAAAACTTCTCAATCATTTGAGTAGTAATTTTCCCAATTTCTTGGTTTTTAAAATAAGGAGAAATATGATTTTTTATATTCATTTTATACGTTCTAAAAGTCGATTCCTTTAATTTCAATGATTTGCTATCTAGCCACTCACCTTCTAAGAATTCTATATATCTAAGGTTAGTGTTTTTGATATAAGTATTCTCGTCCACTTGCTGCAATATTTTTCGCATTTCTCTCATTGCTTCTTTTTCTGTGCGAAAACCACGCCTTTTAATTTGTCTCCTCTTACCATTCTCATCTTTTCCTGCGCTTACAACAAACCAATACGTTCCCTTTTTTTCATCTTTATGAACCTTCATTTGCATTTTGAGTACCTCCAAATTTTATAGTTATGGAGATGTTAGAGTTTAAATACTTTTCCATTTTAAAAACTAACTATCTGTATATCTTCAATTTTTTTAAATTTCAACTATTAGAACATCCATTAAATCTCACAGATTTTAGGCATAAAAAATACCGTAGCATTTTGCCACGGCAATTCAAATTATTTAATACTTATTCCTCTTTGTACAATTCAATATTCTTTTGAACTTTGGCTAATACATATTCTTTGAGGCAAACTTTTGGTATTCTGTAGGCTTTTCCTATTTTTAATGATTTTACCTCTTTAGACTGTAATAATTGATAAGCTTTATTACGTCCAATACCCAAAATCTCCATAATATCTTCTATCGTTAATAAATCATCATACTGAGTAAACATAGTATCCTCCTTTCGCTTATCACGGTGATAATATATATTTTTAAATGCGTGAATTACTATTACATTAATGTTTATTCCAAATTAGTTTTAATTAGATGGTCCCTAGAATGATTAAATTTAATTATTCAAGTAACTTATTAATATAAGAAAGGAACATATATTGAAACTAAAAAAAGTTTCTGATTATGGTAAAATTCTGTATTGAGAGGACTTAACAAAATATTCAAATGGCAGATTTATTATAGTAGCAAGGGGATTTTTAAAAGTAAGTAACAACTCGGGGACTATTGATTTTTATATCGTTACCTTGTTACGCCGTTACTTCGTTACTATTATGAAGGGAGAATAAAATGATAAAGCCAGAACAGCTATTTCGAGCAAGCCATTTATTTACAGATCCACCAGATTTGATCGAAAGGATAAGAGCAAGATATAACAAGTCCTTTTCTGAAAAAAATATTGATCTTATGATAAATGACAAATATCAAATAACAAGATCCACTCTACTATTACATAAAGACTTTAACATTGACAGTTTTTGCATTGATGATGTTCTAGATCAAGTTAAAGAAAAGGTACATACTTTTTACAATAATTTTTTTATTTTTCCAAGTCATACCCTTTTCTTTTTTGATGGAAATAAGAAAATTATTTTTGGTTTGAGGATGGTATGCGTAAAAAGTAAAAAGAATGGAATACGTGTGAAAATTATTGATATTCAAAGCAAGGATTTTTCAAAAGATAATTTTTGGATTAAATTATCCGAATACATTGGTGAAAACTGGAATATATCCCAACAATTGATTAAATCAAAAAACTATAGAACCGAATTCAATCGAATAGTAAACAATATGATCAAAAATGGTCCCTTTATTGTCTATACTAATCAAATTGGTTGGGTAGAAGGAATAAAAAACTGGTATTATGTCCCTTTTACATCAGTTGAGGAGGATGAGGTAATTTATACTGAAGCTTTAAACTCAAAATATGGACTTGAAATAGTTGATAACTCAAAACCATATGAATCTTTTCACTCCATGCTTAAGATACTGGATATTAGCGATAAGAGGGTAACAGTCCCCTTACTTTCCTATGCATTTCTTTCTTTGGTGACCAGCTTAAATCACTTTCAAGAATTTGCTTCACCTAAATTTTCTATTAATGTTTATGGAAATAATAAATTCCTTAGCAATAAAGAATTTGCTAATTTATTTTGCAATTTTTACGATAGAAAATCACAAATATCCAGCATTAGTTCAAAGTTCCATTCAAATTCTAGAGTTGAACAAAAGGGCTTACAGAAAAAAGCAGCTCGTATTAGAGACGGTATTTTAATTATAAATACGGAACAACGACCTGAAATGATTAAAAGAGCATTACTTCAAAATGACTTCGAAAACTTGCTGCTTTTTATTAGTGACAAAAAAATTGATAGAGAATTTATCTTAAATCTAGATATAACAGATTTAAAAATTAATCAATTAATTGTCAACAATATGCGTCTCAAACCAAAGTTACTAACCACTTCTTTGTATCATGCAACAGAACAATTAAGAACCATTTTTTCAATATATTTTGGAGGTTCACGGAAAAAAATTAAAAAATTTTTTCAAAACCAGTATAAATATTTTCGAAAACAAATAGATTGTAAGGATTTAAAACAGGAAGAGGACTTGTTGCATATATACTCATACTTACTTATTGGCTACAATCTTTTTTTACAATTAGGAAGCAATGAAAACTACTACCTATTTAATGAAAATGCGCATGACGAAAACACTGAAATATTGTTAAAAGATGCTATTCAACTTTTTCAACAAGAATGTGTTATAAAAAATGCTCCTAAGATTGAAAAACTAGAAGTAGCTGTTGATGAAATACTTAATTTAAAAGAAGATCATATCGCTTTTTTAGAGAATCTATTAAAACTATTGCCTGATTCAATACCAAAACGTAAAGACAAAAATCTTACTTCAGAGAGCTTATTGTGGGTTGATGATAAGGATAATAATTTGCTTTATATAAAAAATGATATTTTTTCACATATTTTAACAAAGGTGAATAATAATATTGATACACTAAGCGAAAGCGAACAAAAATCTGAAATTACAAAATATAAGACAATGGTGTATAAAAAGTGTCACTCTACTGGAATATTTCCTGATGCAGATAAGATAGATAAGGAAGGAATAAAAATAGGAGAGATTGAGAAACCAATGAAAATAGGAAAGTCTGACTTAAACAAAGTAATTCGAGTTTTTAAATTTAACAAAATTCAAAGTATTAAATATCTAGAAAATAAGAAATAGTTTTATCTTTTAATTCCAAATGAAATTATCTGTAAAAAAGGCATGGCTGCAAAATTAACAGCCATGTATTTTTTTATTATTCAACTAACAATTCTTTGACTTAAATAATATACCCCCTCCGCTAATGGTATCTACTGGTGCAGGCATTTTTGGGGGTGTTAGTGAGGGATGTTAGTTGATTGACATGATGTATATAAGTTATAGATTGACAAACTCTGATTACAATAACATATTTAAAAATTTGCAGAACTTCTTGAAACAGAACTTTAGATCTCACCAGCTTCGAAGGGATTCTTGGGATAAGGATGTTTATATTACTAATGGCTTAGCTAAATACGGATTTCAGGAAATTCGATTAAGAAAAAATAAATGGAAATACTATTCTATTGAAATTCGATTAAGACCTAAATTATTAATTGATTCCAAAGGCTACTATCAACTGACATCAATCTCAGAATTTGAAGAGATAAGCATTGGTTTCAATTATATACTAAATGACATTTTATCTTTAAAATTACCTGATTTTTTTAAATGGAAAGCACTTAGAATAGAAGCAGCAATTGATTTAAAAATTGATGAAGAAATAATCCCTAAATATTTGTTTTTATTTAAGAAAGGTAATATTCCTGATTATTTTCTTATAAATCCACAGACTCAAAAATACAAGGATTCCAAAACCAATGTCTATTTGATGTCCGTTAATAAAACTGTTAATTGGTATAACAGATACGAGACTTTATTGGAAAAAGAAAAGAAAGCTCATAAGAAATTTCTAGATTTTTCAGAGACAAAGGGAATTTTACGTTTTGAAACTCAAGTAAGAGATGGCAATGAATTAGTAATGGATGTTTTAAATCAGGAGCGCTGTAAAAAGGAGGTTCTTAAATTTTACAAACAAATTGTGGGTAAAGGTAATTATTATAAATTAAATACCGCCTTAAAAATAATAAAAGAAAAGGTGAATGATCATCAAAAGCAGATAGAGCTTGAAATAATATTAAAATTGATTGATAAATGTGGAAGTATTGTTGAAGCAAAAGAAGCCTTTCTAAGTGAAAATAATACACAAGATCCTGCAGACACATTTAGCAAACGCATTAACCAATTAAGGAAATTAGGGATAAACCCTGTTGTTTTACCTTCAGAATGGAAGATAACATATTTAGAAAATTTGTATGACAAAATTAGAGATATTTTTATTTAGTAAAATATAAAGTAAAAATCTATAGAGAATTTAATATCAACTACCAGATGAATATCGTTTTGTATTTTCCAAGGTGTTTTTAGCTCAAATCCGATTTATCCACCTTTCCAGCTAAAATTGAGCCTTGATATTGAACTAAATTCTTCGTTTAAAGCCAACTTCCTAATCGCCATTCGTAGGTTGGAAACTAGACCTGGTTTGTTCAATCTGAATGACTTTAAATTAAATTTTCAATAACGCTAGATATTCGAAAGAACCAGATGGATTAATTATCTGTTATACTTTTCTTCAAACTCAAAAAAATAAGAACCCAATTTAAATCATTGGATTCTTACACAAGAATTTTATTCAGACTTTTCTTCTAATTGGGTCTTTACATCATCCATTGCTTCTAGTAGGTCTTTTTCTCCTGTAACAAGATCAATAAAAGCATTAAAGCCTACATTAGCACCATCTTCGAATTTATTATTTCCCATTTTCACTTTCACCTACTTTTTTTGATAATTCATTCCCAGCAATTGCTCCTCCAGCTGTTCCTACAACAGTTCCTACTCCAAATGAAATTGCACCAATTACTGGTCCACCTAATAAAAATCCTACTCCTGTTAATAATGTAGCACCTGTTGCCCCTCCAACAAGCCCACCAGATGTACCACTTACTATTTTTCTTAAAAATCCCATCATCATCCTCCTTTCATCATTCTACTATTTGTCTTTTTAATTAATTCAAAATAGATATTCGATTAAGATCACCTCCAAAAAAAGTAAAAGGCGCTTAAATACAAAAGGGATTGAAAACAAAAGCAAATCAAAATAGTACCGACTCTTGATCTTCTTTTCATTTCGTTATATACCTTTTGTATGAAAACGCCTTGATAGTTAAATTATTATTTATTATTGATTGGGTGTTACATCTATATTTTGGACCAATTACACAATTTATAAACATTGATTCAATAATATTTCATGGTTTTTGTAACTAATAAAGAATATGCATTTAAAAGTGTGCCCTTTCGTTTAAAAAACAAATTTATTTTCGAGAATATCAAAGATAAAACTGACTGACTCTTTTCTGTTTTTTTCTTTATCTATAGGTATCCATGTTCTTTCAAACTATAAAAATGATCCCCACCAATAATAAGATGATCAATTAAATCTATGCCTACAATTTTACCAGACTCAGCGAGTCGCCTCGTAACATCAATATCCTCTTTTGAAGGATTAGTGTTAGTACTAGGATGATTGTGAGCTACTATCATTGAAGCTGAGTTTGACAGAATTGCAGATTTTAGGACTTCTCTAGGGTGTACAATGCTTGCATTTAAACTTCCAACATGACAGACATTAATAGTTGTTGGTTGATTTTTTGTATCAAGGCACATGACGATAAAATATTCACGATCTGCATCAGCTAATAAACCTTTTAGTATGTCATATGCATCCTCAGGTGATCTAACTGATCTTTTTGGATACAGCATACTTTTCTCACGGACTATTTTTAAACTTACAATATTAATTCTTTTTGCTGATAATTTTTTTCTACCTTTTTCTTTAAACTCGAATAACTCCCCTTGCTCAGTTTGCTTGACTAAATAATTCCTCATGATTATGACCTCCAAATATTTGGATGTTAGGAAAGCATTAAAATTGGGAAAAGGTTCTCACAAGATGGTTCCAATATTATTACTAGAAGTTAAATATTTTTTGTACCCAACTTTAAAATCTGATCCATTATACTCACTGGAATAATATATAATTAATTATTTAGACAATACGAATTAAACTTCTCATTAAAATTTCTCATACTAAACTCATAAAATGTGTTTTATCAATAGTTTGTAGAAGATTGTAAAATATTGTAGTAAACTAAAAAAAGGAAATAGTAAATCCTGTAAAGGCAGGAGGAAATTATGAAAAATATTTTAGTTACTCAATTACGTGAAAAAGCAGGATCAGATTCTTATAATCGTTATGAATATCAAGCACATTGGATTGTATATCACATGCTTGACAACTTTCAAAAACAAAAAGAGTTTCTTATTTTTTGTGAATTTCATGACGATATGGCAGAAAGCGAAAATACTAGTTCGCCAAATTGTATGGAGTTTTTCCAAGTTAAGACTAGTGAAACCAAAAAAACTTGGTCTCTAAAAGACCTTTTTCGAAAGGCTAAACGACCAAATGGTACTTATAAAAATTCATTTCTAGGATTTATATTTTATAATTTTCATAAATTCTCTAATGATTGTAGCAAGTGTCATTTTATATCAAATATTAATTTTGATACTGATATTTTAAAATGGCAATCTATCATAAAAGATGGAAAAGTATTAGAGATGGAAGATTTAGATTTATTCAATACAATAAAAAAACTTGCTCAAAAAGAATACCCTACATTAACTCAGACTGAATTTGAAGAAGTTTTCAATCGGTTTGTTCAAAATACACACTTGACTAAGTCCCCTTTGACTCTTGAAGGACATGTTGATCAGGTAAAAGGAGTTTTTTTTGAAGTTGCAAGCAAGTTTAATTTAGATATTAAAAGCGGGTATCTCCTTTTAACTACAATAGTTGAATCAGTTCGAAAAAAAACAAAAACAATTATTTCCACTCCAATTAGTTACGAAGACCTTAAACAGCAAAAAGGGATTTCTTCTGATATATTCAAGCAATTGGAAGCAACCTTTAGTACTATGCCTAAACATAACGAAATATATAAAAACATAAAGGACTTTTTAACACAAAATGGCTTTCTCGACTTACAAATTAATGCTATTTTAAGAAAATTAAACAAACATCACAAAAAAATAGTAGACGTTTCAGATACTTTATATCAAGACACAATTAGGTTGTTTATTGATGAAATAGAAGTGTTACTTGAAGAAAAATTTGAAGAAATGTCTGATTTTAGTAAATTAAACTCTTTATTAGAAAAGTTAATAACTTCCTTTCGTAATCAACCAAGACATCAAGATATTGATAATATGCTTTTGAGAGGTGTATTTTATGAAACAATCTTATCGACAGAAAGTAATAACTTATAAAAGGCTTATTAGAAATCTACGACTTCAATCATTAAAGGGAGATATCAATAATGATAAGCAAACATTTAACGATAAAAAAGATACTAATAATAAGTAGATCAGATGAAGCATCATTAGAAGTTCCTTTACATAGAGGTTTAAATATTATTTTAGGGAAAAATAAAACTGGAAAGTCATCTTTAATCAAAACTATCTTTTATTCTTTTGGCTGTGAAGTAAAATTTGACGAAGATTGGGAGAAGTTGAATAAGCGCTCCTTAGTTATTTTTAGCGTTGGGGATAAAGATTATTTATTAGAAAGACAAGATAATACATATGTTTTATTTAAAACTACAGATGATTTAAAGTCCTTATTTTTTCAAGGTTCTTTTAGTTTTTCGGATTTCTCGAAAAAGTTTTTAGAATTATTCAATATAAATGCAACTTGGATTGACAAAAATGGAAAAGAACAGCCTATAACTCCTCCCCATCTTTTTTCATTCCAATATATAGATCAGGACAAAGGCTGGCATTCAATCGCCAGAAGCTTTAATAAAGTTGCTTATATTTCTAATTGGGACACTCAGATAATTAAATATATAATTGGTTATCAAACAGAGGAGTATTTTAAACATAAAAAGGAAATTGAAAAATATAAAATTCTAATTAAAGAAATTGAGATAAAAATAAAAAATATAGAAGATTTTGTATCAGATCTTATAAAAAGAGATCAACATTTGGATGAAGCAGATACATCATTTATTGAAGATGACTTAACTAAGAGTAAGAATATACTAGACAAACTTACAAATATGGAAAAAGAACGAATTGCAATTAGCAATGAGTTAAGCCTACTCCAAAACGATCAATATGAAAAGAAAATTATTATTAATTCTTTAACTATGTATTCAGAGGAACTAATTGAAGATCATAATTTTGCATCAACATTAGACGAGAAAATCACTTGTCCTTTTTGCGGAGTAATACATAATAACGAAATAATAGAGAAATCTGAAATAATTAAAGACATTCAAACTGCCACCAACATCTTGACTCAGGCTACTAAAGAATTAGAGCAAATTGGAATCACCATAGACTTATTGGATCAAAAATACAATAAAATAAACTCTGATTATGAAATTCACAGAAAAGAATTAATTGAGATAGAAGAAAAAACAAATGCCATTAATACAATTAAAAATGAAGGAAAAAACGAATTGATTCTATCAAGTTACGATGAAATCAAAAATATTAGAAAAAATAGAGATGAATATCTTGGTTTAAAAGAAGATTATCAATCGAAAATAAAATCTATTGAATCAAGAAAAAGGCAAACCGAAATTACACAATCTTTAAAAGAATATATGAATTTACTCTTTGAAAAACTTGATTTATCTGGAGTATCCATAAAATTTCGAAGTTTCATGCCTGTCATAAAAAAAACTGGGAGTGAACTACCTAGAGTAATCTATTCTTATTACATTGCCCTATACTTATATAATCTATCAACTGAAGCAACACCATTTAAATTCCTAGTTATTGATACTCCAAATCAACAAGGACAAGATGAAAATAATCTACAAAATATAAATTCTGCATTAGAACTACTTCTATCTGATGATGGGCAGGTCATAATTGGTAGTGAAAGATCAACTGGAGTAGAACATCAAGCTGCTAACCTAATACGGCTTACCAACTACAAAAAATGTCTTACAAAGGATATGTATTCAGTTCATAATAACTTCCTTAAAGAATTAGATCAAATAAGAGAAAAGGCATTATTAAATTAATCAATTAGACTTTTGTTTCGAAAGATTAATTGCACCTTAATAGTGACTGATTTAATTGTTAATTCAGTAAAAGCAAGATCAAAAACAGACAATTTACGACAAAAAATGTATTGATGCTTTTGTAAATTAATAAAAAGCTGCAATAAAGGAGAATTAAATTCATGGAACAGTCGCTAATTGAAGAATTGTTCTATATAAAAGCAAGAAATGATGATAATTCAAAAAGTTTGGCAAGTCTACTCAATGTTTTAACTAGTACTGTTTTCGGAAGTACAAACAGATTTGTATTTGAGCTCTTACAAAATGCCGATGATTCACCAAAACAACCAGGAGAAGGAGTTAAAGTAGATTTTATCTTAACTGATAATTATCTTATCTTTTCCCATAGTGGAAAACATTTTTCAAATGATGATGTAAGAGGGATTTCCAATGTAGCTAGTGGTGACAGTGGTAAAGCAAAGGATACCGAAAAAACTGGTTATAAAGGTATTGGCTTCAAATCCGTTTTTGGAATTTCACCTTGTGTTTATATCAAATCTAATAATTTTGTTTTTAGATTTGACAAGGATTACAAATTATGGAGAGAAAAAAATGATTATCCTTGGCAAATTATACCTATTTGGTCTGAAAATGAAATTCCAAGTGAAGTAAACTTATACATAGACAAAGAGAAAGTAACCACAATTATCTCCATAGATAGTAAAAAAAGAATATTAGAAGAGATTACTGAGGTTTTTAAAGACCCCCAAATAACTCTTTTTTTAAGAAATGTCGTAACAATCTCTTTTTATGATAAATCAAATCGACTCTTTAAAGTTGAAAAAAAAGAAATAAATGGGTTCAATCAAATCTATTACAATGAACAAATTAGGAGTACATGGCTGATAAAAGATTTTATCATTAATGTTCCTGCAGAGCTAAAGAAAAAGTTAAACCAATTGTCAGATCAAGAATGTCCTGAAAAATTAAAATTAACAAACAAGACAAAATTGACATTTGCTGCAAAGATTGAGGACGGAAAATTAGTTCGTGTTAAGGAATCGTTAATTTATTCTTATTTACCAACTAAATTAAATATGCAATTTCCTTTTTTAATAAATGGCGACTTTATTTTAAATGCTGAAAGGTCTGATTTGTTAGAGAATGATTGGAACTTTTTCTTATTATTCCAAATAGCTCATTATAAAATTATATGGCTTTCTGAGCTTGCCAATTCTATTTATAAAAATCAAATAACTTGCTTAATAAAAGAGAAATTTCCCCAGCCAAATACAAAAGTAAAAAAAAGTTATAACGAAGGATTGGAATATGCAATTAGTAATATTGGATTTATTCCAGGGCGAATAAATGGTAAATTGCTAAAAGTTAATGAATGTCTGATAGATCAAATTAATCTCTCTGATTATTTCGATACCAAGATTATTGAAAAATTTTATGATGATAAATATTTTATCGCAGCATCAACAATTAATAATACTAATAAATTAATAGCATTAGGAGCACAAACATTTAATTTTGAAAAGCTTACTAAATTGATAGAGTGGTTTAATTTTCAAGAAATAATAAAAATTCCTGAAAATAATTTAAAGCTTATTTTATTTTTCATTAATTCCACCACGGAAAAAAAACAAGAAGATTGGCTCAAAAAGCTAAATGATATTAATTTTTTGTTAAGCAAAGGATGTAACCTTTGTAGCCCTAGTACTATTTATTATCCATTAAAGAATGGTAGAGAATTTGACTTTATTCAATTAGAATTTTTGCATCCATACATACTTGAGCACATTCAAAGTGACAAAAACAAAAATGAATGGTTGAATTCAATTGGTGTAAAGGATTCATCCGAAATTGAAATATTAAGAAGATCAATTTATCACATGATAGAACATAAATTAATTAATGCAAGTAATGCTATTATAGTTGGTCAATTTGTATTTAAAGTATACAAAAGTGGTAAATTGAGTGACCTTGACTATCAAAAGCTAAAAAAGCTATGGCTACTTACCTCAAAATCAAAAATTCTGTTACCCGAAAAATGTTATTTATCAAATTTATATGATCCAGAATTAAAAATAGAAAATATTCTTAATGATGGTAATTTTATTTCTGAAAATTACGTTGAAAAACGGGAAGATATATCTGGTTGGAAGGATTTATTCTTAAAAATAGGTGTTAGAGAAAAAGTAAAGATTTTCCCAGAAAGAGGAAAAACCTATAGACGTACTTTGCAAAGTAATTACCCGCAGATCTCAACCTATTTAACTGATTACATAGATTCAAGTAATATCTACCCCTCAAGAACTTATGGATATAGGGATTCACAACACCAAATAAATAATTTTGTATATGTCGAATTTATGGAATTTCTTAGCGACTATTCTTTCGCAAAAATATTCTGGAAGATAATATTTCAAGAATATTGGATAGCACTTCATGAACTAAGTATAGATACAAGTTATCATACAATGATTAGTGATAATAAAATTGATTCTTATATTCAATATAGAGTTTGTAATTTCCCAAGTATACCTTCATTTGATAGGAAGGTTTATAAGTCTGTGGACATATACACTCCAAAATTAAGATCCTTACTTTCAGAATATTTACCAGTAGTTGATCTTGATATTACCTTAACTGAAGAACAAATAGAATTTTTGAAATTAAAAAGAATTCTTGATGTAGATGATATTTTAAATGTATTTAAAATAATAAGTAATGAGGATTTTTCACACAAAAAGGTAGATATTATATCCTTACTTTATAAACATTTGTTACTTCAGAATAAAGAATCAGAAAAAGAAGTAATTGAAAAAATTAAATTATGGAATAGCACAGGAAAGTTATTGGCAACTGATGATACTTATAGAAACCTTAATCAATTGTTTTGTTTCATGGTCGCTGGGGTAGCGCAACCTGCTAATTCGGAATACTTTATAAAAATTCCAACAACCATACAACTCAATGAACAAAAGGAGATTTGTAATCTTTTTGAAATCCCAATTATTTCTTATAATAATTTAGAATTAAAAACAAAAATTAGAAAACATGATGATAATCTATTTATTCAGCTAAAGGAAAAGATTGATTATATATGTAGTTTGTATTCAAATTTTACCTATGAAGATCCTAAACCTGTTCATCAAAGGTTTAATGAGAAATTACAAAGGACAAATTTTTATAAAGTTGAAATGATGGAACTAGTTTATGAAGTTAATAATGTCATCATTTATAGGCAAAAGACTAATACTTGGTACGACAATAATTTTAATTTTTATTATGCTGATGAATGGAATAGTCCACTTACCTTGTATTCTCTAAGCAATTCTTTATGTAGTTATTTTGGTCTTGAGAATATAGAAAATGAATTAACATTGATTTTACAGCTTGATTTAAATCAATTGAAAAAATGGTTTTTGGAGAGAGATTATAAATTTTTCACATATTCAAATTCTGTTTTAAGTGAAGAAAAATTTTATAAAGAGGACCATTCTAATAGTAGAGAATTTGAGAATGATGAACATACTAATACTGAAGATTCTAATGATTCTCCAAATAATCAACTTACCATTTTTTCTCCAGAGGTAAAAGCATCAGATATTAATTACTCTACCTTGAATGTATTTAATAGGAATTTAAATTCTACAATTATAAATGATGATAATAAAGAATACGATACTATCCAAGACGATGATGTTAAAGTTGACATTGGAAAATGGGGGAAGTTGCAACTTATTATTATCTAAAAACACAATACAGAAACAGACATAGCGAATTACGGCTTTTAGAAAATAATACTGGATTTGAATTATATAAAAACAACATGATGATTATTAGAGTTACATGGAATAACCTACAAAATGAAAGCTACTTGCCTTATGATTTTGTTATTGAAGAAAATAATTCTATAAAATATATTGAGGTAAAATCAACACCATCGGATAATAAATCACAAGTAGATTTTTCAAGAAAAGAATGGGATTGGATGTTTAAGAACATGGAGAATTATTGCATCTATAGGATTTTTAATGTAGGTAAAAAAAATGTTCGTATTGAAATCATTGATTCCCCTGCAGATTTAATTATTAAAGGTGAAATATTTCTTGACCAAATCAAGTTATTAATTTGATTAACTAGAATGAATTAAGTTATTTGTAATGGTCACATTTTTGGTCACACTTTTTCTATTTGGAGTTATCCCAAATCCTCGGATATATAAAGTTGAATGTCTTAATTACCTTAGTTTATCAAGCCTACTATTGCAAATCTCTTAATCTAGAAAACCTACTCGCTTCACTGGCAGCGTTGAGGTCAGGGGTTCGAGCCCCCTATTCTCCATCCTAAAAAAAGCCGAAAACCATTAATACTGGGTTTTTCGGTTTTTTTGTTTCCATTACTAGTCATTAATATTACGGATTATTGTGTAAGGACCATTTGTTCGTGATTATAACTAAGTTGTAAATTTATAAAAAGTTAACAATAATCTTTTATTATTTTAATAATGGATATTTAGAATATTTCATAATCAAAATTCCGCTGTGAAAAGGGGTTTTTTCTGTGATATTCAAACATTTCATTTTACCGGTCCTTCTTTTTATTTTCTCCATTATAATAATAGTCGCAGGTATTAAGACTATTGGAGAGATAATTACAGAGTTTAGCACTTATTATTTTACTTTTTTATATTTGATTATTTTGTAGATGACAGTTAATAGAAAGAGCCTGTCTCCCGCTAATTTAGGCGTGTTGACAGGCTCTTTCTATTAACTATTTAAACTTTGAGCACTTTGAATTGTCCGCCACCGAATAAATTGTTAGTAAAATCAATTTTTGCATTATCAAAATATACCTTATCTCTTTCATTTACCAGAAACTGGATACCGCTGATTTCTGTTATTTCATCATTTTCTAAAGCTGACTCTTCCAGAGCCAAACGAAGCTGTGGACCCCCTCAGCCAATGCCCATCGTTAAACGAATAAGGGGCATTTTACCTTCGTTCATAACGTCCTGGACTTCTTTCGTTATTGCAGATATTGCAGCTTGTGTAATTTTCACCATATAGTTAACCTCCATAACTTAAAAAATTGTTCCACTATATAATATACCCAGGTAGGTATACAGTCAATCATAAATATTTATTAAGACTTCATTAAATAACAGTGTTAACCTTAATAACTTTATGAAAATCGAAATCCTTTTGTTATATTCTCTTTCTAGTTATTGTACCCCGTTTGCTTTTGTCACAAATTAGACACATTAATATAGCATAGGTTATTTCTTTTTATTTAGTAGCGTATTAAAATACGCTTATAAAAATGAAGGAGCGATAATGATGAAGTTCCCTAAGAATATTATTCTTGAATCAGTTGCAGAAGGAAGAAGCCATGAAGCATACGGGCTTGAATTTATCCAGGAGCTAGGAAATGATGATGCCGGTTATTCTGAAATGATCGTCGTAATCTTTAAATACAAAGATAAATTCTATAGTGTTGATATTCACCATATCAACGGTGAAAACAATTATGACCATTGGGGAGACGAAGTTGAATGTCCTGAGGTCGTGCGTAAGGAAGCCATTCAATATTATTGGGAAGAAGTTAAACAAGGCTAATTTTCCCTCTAACAAAGAAAAAATCACTTCATAAATAATGGAGTGATTTTTTTTGATTTTGATTAGATTCTAATACTCAGACCAGTCGTACACGTCTGGACGGCGCCTGCTTAGTGTTGGCACCCGTTTTCGAACATTCTCAACATAGACTAAGTCAAGATCAGAGGTGATGACACAGGTTTGATCGGAAGCTTGTGCAGTTACGACACCCCATGGATCGACAACCATACTTCTGCCGTAACTCCATTCATTATGAGGCGGAAATTTCCCGAAGGTAGCTGGCGCAACCATATAGACTTGATTTTCAATCGCTCTTGCACGGAGAAGCACCTCCCAATGATCTTTACCCGTATGAAGTAAGAAAATCGCTGGTGTTAGGATTACCTTTGCTCCCCTTAAAGCTAATATCCTGAACATTTCAGGAAAACGAATATCAAAACAAACACTCAAACCCACCGGTACACCTTTAATATTCGTCACAACCAGTTTATCTCCAGCTTCCTCGACTTTGCTGCCATCAATCGCCACGTCACCGATTTGTGCACTAAAGGTGTGAACTTTTTCATAAGTATCCTGTATTTCACCCTCTGGATTGATGACGCAGCAGGTGTTCTTTAATTTTCCCTGCCCATCTTCACGGAGATACATCGTTCCTGCGACTATGTAAAGTTCGAGTTCTTTTGCTAAATCCTTTAAGGTTGTTAAGGTTGGACCATCAATGGTCTCTGCTGCTTCAAAAAACTCACTTTTCCGTCCCATGATATGAAAATTTTCAGGTAGCACTACTACATCCGGTTTGCTTTTTGCAGCTTCGCGAATTAATTCTATCGCGGTGTTAACATTTTCTACAACTTGATTGGTTACTCTCATTTGCACAAGTGAAACTCTTAATTTATCCCCCATTTGCCCCATCCTTTTCAAATCAATTCATTGAATTAATTATACCATTTAACAGAAAAATCAGTGTTTTTCCACAAAAAAAAGCGACCAGTATGATGCTAGTCGCTCTCAAGATAAGTTATTACTGTTGTTTCATCCCTGTGTAGATTTGAATAGCATCTCGTAGGAATTGTGCGGCACCTGGTTGATCTTTGTCATAGTAGGCGGTAAACCGTTCATCATCGACATACATTTGCGCTAGACCGGCATGAGCCTCTTTACTATATTGCGGCCAGTGGAACATGAGCCATTTTTTGTGTAGGTCAGCTGTTTTTTGAGCTAGCTCTCCTGCCGGGTTACCTGTTTTGAACGCTTCAGCTAAGGTGATGTGAATTTGTTCTGCTAACGCCGTGGATTCATCAAATTGCTCCTGGGTCATGTTCATCATTTTCGCATTTGATTTTTCCACGACATCTTCGCCGTACTTCGCGCGGATCTCTTTTCCATATTTTTGCTCGTTGTCATCTATTAGCTTTTTCTTAAATCCTTCAAACTTTTCTTTATCACTCATCGTTATTCTCCCTTCGGTTAAGGCAAGCGTTTTTTCAACGTTGGCAATTAATAATTCTAATTGTTGCCGTCTTTCAAGGAGCTTTTCGCGATGTTCTTTCAGCGCTTTGGCACCATCAAAGGTAGGAGCGGTTACGATTTCTCTGATTGCTTCGAGATTCACTCCTAATTCACGGTAAAATAAAATTTGCTGAAGTTTGTTTACTTCATCTTGACCGTAGATCCGGTATCCTGATGAATTGATCCTTGCCGGCTTAAGAATCCCAATTTCATCATAATACCGTAACGTTCTCGTACTTACTCCAGCGAGACTGGCCAGCTTTTGCACTGTATATTCCATGCGATTACCTCCCCACATCCTTAAGTTACACCTTTACGCTGCGTAAAGGTCAATAGGTTTTCATAATTCAATATTTAATTAGCTCTCATTTTTTAATATCTACCGTCTCCACTGGAAAAAAACAGCGCTTTTCTATGATAAAGCACTAAAAAATGTGATAAAAGTCGTCGGTTTTTTACTGATTTTTTTATAACATTAAAAGGTACGGGAAAATTTTTACATGTAGTAAAAAAGTTGATAAATAGTGACTTTTCCTGACTTGCTGCCACTGTATTTCGTTTCGTTGATTACTTAGGGGGCTAACGAAATGGAAAACGAAATACGATTTACACAATATGATTTTATCAATGAAGAAGATATAAATCGAGTTTATAAGGAATTAAAGATTGCTATCATTTTGATAAATGAAAATGGAGACCAATTGTTTGCGAACACATACTTTTGCTCCATATTTGGTTATACCAGTGACGAGCTGAAAGCTAAAAGATTAGTAGACTTATTTGAAGCTGAAGATTTAAACAAAATACTGGCAGGAACCATCAACGAGAAAAATAGTGATGCAGCTTTTCATATTAGAGGAAAAAAACACGATAATAGTCCACTTTACTTAAAGGTCTTATATCATAAAATACATGAGGGAATCATCCGGCTCCAGCTGCTCGATGTTACCGAACACGTAACTTGGGAAATCAATGCTAATTCCATATTCAATGGATCATCATTGGCCCATATAACGCTTGATATAAATGGGTTGGTTAAAAATTGGAATCAGGTTGCTGAAGTGCTATTTGGTTGGAATAAAGAAGAAGTACTAAATCAACCCTATCCCCTCATTCCAAATTTTAATAGTGTAAAATTTGTTAAAAAGCTAATGAACTCCACGAAACGACACTCATTAACCGGAATTGAGGTTAAAAGAATAAGAAAAGATGGTACATGGCTTAATTGTTTAGTATATACCACACCATTATATGACCATGAGGGAAACTGTAATGGCGCAATGATTTTGATAGAGGATATTTCTCATCGGAAACATCACGAAAACCAAATAAAAAACACACGCAAGGAACTAGAAGACTTCAAATATGCACTTGATCAAGCTGCCACCGTTTCGATTACGGATGTGAACGGAAATATTATTTATGTTAACGATAAGTTTTGCGAAATATCAAAGTTCAGCCGCAATGAGCTAATCGGTCAAAATCATCGAATCCTTAAATCAAACTACCATTCTGTCGATTTATATAAGCAATTATGGGATACGATTAAGAGTGGGAACATTTGGCGTGGTGATCTATGTAACAAAGCTAAGGACGGAAGTATATGGTGGGGTGCGTCTACAATTGTCCCACTTTTTGACTATCACGGTAGGCCGTATCAATTTATTGGAATTCGTTCAGATATTACGGATCAAAAAGTGATGGAAAAAGAGATCCGCGAAAATTATCATAAGCTTTATGAAACGGAATACTACGATTTTTCAACTAAGCTCCCGAATATAAGACAATTCGAATGGAGAATTATCGATGAACAGGAACGGGCGAAGTCAAAAATTGATGGGAAGTTTTCCTTATTCATTGTTGACCTGCATGGATTTAGATTTGTTAATGATTCCTTTGGTACGGAAACTGGAGATCGGTTACTGTTGGAAGCATCGATTCGATTGAAGAAATACACCGGTACGCAAGGTATTCTGTTTCGCTTAAACGGGAAAGAGTTTGCCATCATCTTTCCGGATTTGGACAAAAATATCAAAAAAGTTACAAAAGAACTTGTTCAATTATTTAAACAGCCTTTCTTGATCAATGAATTTGAACATTATCTTAACTGCAATATCGGCGTAAGTGTTTACCCTGATAGCAGCACGAATATTAAGCATGTAATTAAACATGCGTTTTCTGCTTTATATCAAGCAAGAGAAAAGGGCAAGGATCATTACCAAATTTTTTCCCCAAATATGGATATAGAGACATACAAACGTTTTTCATTAATGAAAGATTTACGTAAAGCTGTGAAAAACAATGAGTTTTTCCTAGTCTACCAGCCTAGAATCGATGCAAAAACGGACCTAATTGTCGGAGCTGAAGCGTTAGTAAGGTGGAAGCATCCTAAGTGGGGACTCGTCTCTCCAGTTGAGTTTATCACATTAGCGGAGGAAGGCGGATTTATTCACTCAATCGGCGAAATTGTCCTCCATGAAGCCTGTCGCCAAAACAAATGCTGGCAAGACCAAGGCTTTATGCCGATTACTGTTTCTGTAAACTTCTCAGTGCACCAATTTATGCAACCCGATATGATTCAGGTAGTTGACCGAATCCTCAAGGAAACTGGCATCGATCCTAAATGGGTGGAAATTGAAATTACAGAAACAGCTGTGATGAAGGACGAAAAGAATGTTTTAGCAAAAATTAGTGAACTTAAAGCACTTGGTATTCGGATTGCAATTGATGACTTTGGAACGGGTTATGCCTCGCTTAGCTATTTGAAAAAGGTAAAAGCGAACACAGTGAAAATTGACCGCTCGTTTATTAGAGATATACCAACCGAATCAGATAGTACTGAAATCGTCAGTTCCATCGTACAACTTGCAAAAAGACTAAAGATTATTACCGTCGCCGAAGGGGTTGAATTGGAAGAACAGCTTCAATTTCTACAGCAAATGGAGTGTGAGGAAGTTCAAGGCTATTTATATAGTAGACCAGTGTTACAAAACGAGCTAGAGGAATTCCTCGTTCAAAAAAATTGCGCACCAAAACCGTGGAATTGGATAGCAGGATCGATAGCTTCGGTACAAAAACAGAATTCAGAGATTGCTTTACCTTGCACCATACTAGCTAAGATGTCGATTTCGGAAATCAGCGGTGAAAAGCTAAGCCTTGGTTCAACAGATGTAATGATTACCAAAATTGGAATCAATGGACTTCAAGTAGAATCAACAACGAAGCTTTCCATCCAACCTGATTTAGTTTTACAATTCAATGCAAACATCCTTGGTGTTGAGCTGGAGTTATTTGGAACTGTAGTATGGAAAAGGGAATTGGATGATGATAAATATTTATATGAGGTTTGTTTAATACTTGATAAACAGGAAAAAAGTGAGTGGTGTTTGTTATTGGAAAATTTCCCAAGAGATTAACAAGCTAATAAAATCGCAAAAAGCGCAGACCCAATCTGCGCTTTTTCTTTTATCATAGATGCTAATTTGGATAATCTTAATATAACGTCACTTAGTTCACAATGTTGTGCTTTTGGAACCGATAAAAGCTCACGCAATTTCGCCCTAAGGTTTTTGAGGTATACAGCGCTTGGTCAGCCATCCTGATGATTTCTTCTGGAGAAATAACCATTGTCGGAATGACGGTCGCGACACCAAGACTGCAAGTAACATAGTCATTTACCGTTGATGATAAATGATTGATTTTCAGTTCGAGAATTGCTTTGCGAATTTTTTCGGCAACTTTTATTCCCCCTTTTTGATGGGTCTCAGGTAGAATTACAACAAATTCTTCCCCCATAACGACATACGACATCAGACGGCCGTCTGAGTATTTCTTTGGCGGTTTGCGCTACTTGAATAAGACACTTGTCCCCTTTTTGATGACCGTATGTGTCGTTGAAAATTTTAAAGCCATCGATGTCAAACAATATTAAAGTGAGCGGTTTAGCCCCTCTTTTACAACGCCCCCACTCTTTTTCTAACTTTTCATCAAAGTAGCGCCGATTGTATATTTTGGTTAACCCATCAATGATTGATGCTTCTTTAAGCTTTTGTTCATGTCTTTTTTGTTCAGTTGTTTCTCTAAATTGCCATAGGTATCCGTCAAACTCACCATTTGTAAAAATTGGAATGGCATCACGACTGATGATCCTTTCATCCTTCAACACCCACTCCTCTCCGATTACCTTTTTTCGGCTTAAAAAAATTTCCTTATTTCGTTTCGCGATTAATTCTCCTTGCTTAAAGAAATTCTTTACTTCATCAAAAAACTGCTCACGGGATATTCCTTGTCCCCTTTCATGTAGTGGTGGAACCCCCATTATTTGATAAAACTGCTCATTAATTAGAAATAATCGATTTTGCTTGTCCTCTGCGACAATGCCAGAATCCATATGGGAAATTAACGCTTCTAGTCTGACTGAACGCTGCTTGAGCTTTTCTTCCTGCTTCTTCCAATCTAATCGTTTAACCGCAACGCCTAATGCTGATGCTGCTGTTAAAAGAGTGTTTTCTTCATCTAGATTCCAGTAACGTTCATTTTCACAATCTTCCAAACAAATAAAGCCCCAAAAATAGTCATCGATAAATATTGGAAGGACTAGGATAGAACGAATCCCATTTAATTCAAATGTGTATCGTTCAGGTTCAGGGAATGCAGAAGCAGGGCCCTGAATTGTCACCCCAGAAGATAAAATTCCAACCCAATGAGACCTACCAGTGTTTATATATTGCATTTCATTATTACGGGAATCAGCCAGATTAGCTTCTTTACCCCACCGATACCGCTCTACTAGAAGGTATTCGTTTCGACTCTCAGAAAAAGTATTCTCAAAAAGATGAATACAATCAACTTTAGTAGCATATCCGATCAGTGCTAACGCCTCATTGATTGCTTCTTTTTGGTTAGTTTTTGTGAATAAGGTATTAATCGCTTCGGATACTCCATTTAATAATCTGAACTGGTTTTGTAAATTTGCTTCGACTTCGAGTCCTTTACTGTTCAATAGTGGTGGCAGACTAAGGATAAAAAGGTAGGCATACCCGCTAGATTGATGATTTAATAAACTTAATACATAAAACGACATGATTGCTAGTAAATATATTGATAGATTATTTCGTCTCTTTTTCACAGATAAATACGTTAAAAATAGTAGGAGAGGTAGAACAACAATGCTGATTTCTTTTACTATAGAAACGTCTTTCCAATAGACATTAAGAGGTATGAACAACATGATGAAAACAACCCAAATAACCTTAACTATAGATTTGTGTCGTTGGTTAATTGCAATTGGATTATTCATTTCTCCACCTCCACACTATCATTTTATAGTTCTATTGTACTATATTGATTTCCGTTCTCCCATTTAAGTTACTATATTTTTAAAATTTTCCAAATGACATTTATAACAATTTGTCACTTTTTGGTCAAAAAAACCATACAGCCGTGGAGACTGTATGGTTTTTCTTCTTTATTTGAGTATATTGAGAATGGGCTTGTTGTTATATCATTTTTGTATTTTAAATACGAAGCAAACCGTTTTGATGGGTTACTAAATCTTTTGGTCGACTATAAGGCCAATATAGTCAGCCATTGCTGCATACATATCCATTAGCTTCTTGGAAGGAATCTCTTTGATCACTTCATTTGTTTTGTCATCAACTACCGTTACATAATATTCTTTTAGTTTTTCATGAAACTCAAATTTCAAGTGTGAATTAGACGCTTTTAAAAACTCGTTTAAACCGTTAATAACCTTCTCAGTTTGTTCGCGAGAATGTTGTTGTTGCTGAGATTGCTCCCCATTTTTTTCTGGTGTTGTTTCTTTAGTCCTTTGAACTGCTTCAACCATTTCAACGGTTTTAGCTTGATAATCTGTCGTAAAATACGAAGTTAAACCCGGCGCGATATTATTTGTGATGGACATCCTATCTGACATGGTTCATCTCCTCCTATGGGCATTTCTCTATAAGATGTATCGGATATTTTCAAGAAAAGTTTATGGGAGAAAACTGAAAATTTCAAGAAATGAGGATGTATTATGTAGATCAATCGTTAAAAAACCCCACTTTGACTTTCTAGAAAAGAGTGAAGTTTAAGTGGGGATACTTTGTTAGGCAAATCGATAATAAATCAACACAAATGTTGCTAAGACAAAAATAAAATTCAAGAAAACAAAAATGAATTGGTCAATTAATGTTTTGTGCATTTTTATTGGTGGATGATAGAATGAAACACCCTCAATAATAAAGATTATTAAGATGATATGCACCATGAAATGACCAATGATTTCCTTCATCCCGAACAACATCGTCGTCATCACAAAGATGACAGTAACGACAAAGGCTAGTACCCTGTTTAAAATACCCACAACCAGCAGATAGCCAACGACAAATTCAATGAACGCTGCCAACACGATAAAAACAGCTGGTTCAAAGCCAAAGGTCGGAACATGATGATTGGCAACAATATCAAGCGACATGCTTGGATACACCCATTTTTCAACAGCTACCCAACAGAGCGACAAGCCTGTACCAAGATAGAGAAACGGAAAGCCAATGTTCTCATACTTCGTTTTGCCAACTAGCAGTACGCCAATAATCGCTAGATAAAAACCATAGTCGAGCATGTAAAAAACGCCGTGCTGGATCGTGATATAAATAAATAACCCTAGCAGCACAACAGATCCGAGCTTAGTCGATAGATGATGAGGAACGAGCAATAACCCTATCGCCACCCAGGTAAAGATAATGGCTAATACATGGTTAATTTCCAATTCGGGAGCAAATAGACTGCCATTGATCACTTGAAGAATTAAAGCTACCGCTGTCCCGTACTTTAAAATCCATCTAGAATATATTCTCAAGCTTGAAAGCTTCTGATCCCATTTTTTAACTAGCTCAAATTTTTCAAGCTTCGGAATGAAGAGCGGAAGAATCGCCAAGATAACAGCCGCCAACATAGCGATTGACATAAATAATGGGGACAGGATGTGTTCAACCGATTCTTTTTTGGGTGTCATTTCTGTGAACCATTTCACATGAGCGTCTGTAAATAATGGAGTGATGATGAGTCCAATACATACTGCTACTATAAATAATTTTTTCATTGAAGCTTCCTCCTGAATGTTAAAAACAACACGAACATAGTAGTAATATACATTATCTCCAAATCGTTTGAAGCTTATAATATTGAACGTTTTGTGACACAGAGTAATTGAAAGAAAATTCACAAGTTTCGTTTTGTCTATATGGTTAACATCAAATGTATGTACGACTACCCATATATATAACAAAAGACCCTAGATAGCTAGAGTCCCTTTAAAAGATCTTAATTATTGAAGATGTGTACAATTTAATTACGAATTAATATTGAAACATATGTTAGATTCATCAAATCATTATCTTTTAATAATTTCATAGTTTTTTCAAAATATGTTCCATTGTGCTCGAATGTTTTTGAAAGAGATTGGATTAATTTAATGACTAAGTCTGTAGTTAACCCTTTATGATGACCTGCCATACCTACCAAATGCAACTTAATTAAAGCATAATGTAAAACCATTTTAGAAATGCTCTCAAATGGAGAGGTACAATCAACAGGCATACAATTTTTAAAGACATAATTGACTAAGTAATTTTCTAATATATATTCATGTTGTGTCATAAACGGAATATAGTATTGATTGTAAGATAACTTGTATGTCTATATCTTTTAGATATTGCCCCAAAATATGAGGGATATCATTAAGTTTATGGTTATTCTTACAGTCTTCTAATTCATTTAAGAGCATCGCTAAAATTAATAAACGTTCATCTAAAGTATAATTTCTATTTTGTAAAATCAGAATCATCATGTATCTATATTAATCCATGCAATCTTTCCAATGGGCTATCTCATCTTTATTGGCATTGATTATATTTGTAAACTGTCTAATGGATAGTTTTTCTTTACCTCGTTCAAACTCAATCCCATTTTTGTTAAGTAAAATTAATTTGGCTGCTATCCTTCCTCAGTCTTTCCTTCATCTCCGGATTTTTAATTTTTTTATATTTTCTTAGTGTTCCCTCATCAATGTCTATTCTCCATCCCGAGCAGCAAGTATCTTCACATGCTGACCCACTACAGGTAAATTTTTTTAGATATGTTGGAATTAGAGTGTCAAATAGAGTATTTGTCATATTTACCTTACTCCTCATTAAAAAGTGTATTCTTCTCAAAGAGCAAACTATTCGCTTTCTCTCTGAAAAGAGTAAACTATCTTAATGGAAATGAAAAAGGAATGGAAATTCCATTCCTTTTTATAACCTTATTAACGAAGTAATTGAAGTACGCCTTGTGGTTGTTGGTTTGCTTGAGCCAACATTGCTTGTGCAGCTTGAGAAAGAATAGAATTCTTAGTTTGGTTCATCATTTCTTTCGCCATATCTACGTCACGGATACGAGATTCTGCTCCAGTTAGATTTTCTGAAGCATTGTCTAAATTACTGATAGTATGTTCAAGGCGATTTTGTGTAGCACCAAGGTAGCTTCTGCCTGAAGAAACTGATGCAATTTGAGTATCAAGTGATGTTAATGCAAGATCAGCATTAGCTTGAGTATCTACCTTTGCTAATCCAAGAGCAGTATTAACAGCAGTTAAATCAACTCCAGCAGTGTCTAATTTTAAGTCCATACTTTGTGTTGCGTTAGCACCTACTTGGATTTTTAGAACACCCGTAGCACCATTAGCTGATTTATCCAACAATCTCATGCCGTTGAACTCAGTTTGGTCTGTAATTCTTTTTACTTCAGCTGTTAACTGAGAGAATTCATCACCTAAAGCAGTTCTATCTGCCGCAACGTTAGTATCAGAGGCTGATTGTACAGCTAGTTCTCTTTGTCTTTGCAGAATTGAATGTACCTCATTCAATGCTCCTTCAGCTGTTTGAATTACAGATATGCCATCTTGTGCGTTCTTTGATGCCATATCTAAACCACGGATTTGCCCACGCATTTTTTCAGAAATTGCTAGACCCGCCGCATCATCCCCTGCTCTATTGATACGAAGTCCTGAAGCTAATTTCTCCATTGATTTTGATTGTGCATTTGATGCACTTGCTAACTGACGGTGTGTGTTTAGTGCTGCAATATTGTGGTTAATACGCATTATAAAATCCTCCTAATTTCTTTTTATTATGTAGGGAGTGTTCCCTTTTATAACAAACCCTATGGGTCTATTAACAAAAATGAAAAAACTAAACTAAATAATCATTACCTCTTCACTCTCTGAAAGGTAGTTTGTTTGACACAGCTCTTCCCGAAATATGCCTATTTCTTTCGGTGCTTCGATTGCGAATCTTATTAATCCAGATACAGTTTGCATGATTGTAACTTTGATCTTATCCTCGATTAGAATAGTGTAAATAATTTTTCTCACCTGTTTGCCAACACATTTATTACTTGGGTGTTGCTTCACCTTGGTGATTCGCAAATTCTTTGGCGCTTTAATCGCTACTCGAGGCTGGAGCCCTGCTTGTAGAACGGTGATTTTGATTGAATTTCCAATAATGACGGATTGTCCAATTTCTCTGCCTACAATCAGCATTTTTCTCCCTCCAGAAGTTCATTTGCTGTACATTACTTTTATCGGAGGATCAAAAGAAATGTTTAGCTTTTTTGATAAAAATCACCAAAATAACTCAAAAAACTTTTTTGTATTATTTTTATCGGAGTCTAATGTAAATAGTTTAGTTGAAGGCAGCAAAAAAAAGCCATTCCAGTGGAATGACTTAAATATTTATATTAACCTATTTGCTGTGAAAGCCATGAGCTTTGAGAATTCATCTTGGATAAAGCACTTTCCATAGCACTAAATTGCTTCCAAAGTCTTGCTTCATAGGCGTCTATTTTATCTTGCTCCCGGCTGATGTTCGATTCTAATGACTTAATTTGTTTCGCCATGAAGCTTTGAGTGTCCACCGTTAAATTTGGATAGCCAGCAAGTTTACCTAGCTGTGTGATTCCCACATTAATACGATCATAAACTCTCCAGCCAAACCCACTTTTATCGTGCATATTTTGATCAGTCACAGTGGTTGAAGTACTTGTAGTTCCTGTTTCTTTAGCTGTAAACAATTTTTTTACATCTTCTAAATTTGTTTCTAAAACACTCTTAAGCTTTGTCTCATCTAAAACAATTTTCCCATTATCATTATAATTAGACGAGAAATTCAGGCCGATATCCTTTAAAGAGTCATAATCCACTGATACTCCTGCGTTTTTTATTGTAGCTGAAAGACTATTTCGCATTTCATATAAAAAACTTTGTATCGTTGAATCACTTTGAAGCAAACCACTTTTTGCTTTTGCTTCCCAAAGTGTAATGTCGTTTTCCTTCATATCTTTTTTCTGTTCATCCGTTAATGGAGTGTAATCGCGATATTTCTTTTCAGACAAACGTCCATTTAAGTCTGCGATTAACTCATTGTATTTATCTACGAAACCTTTAATACTATCAAAAATTCCTTGTGTATCACTTGTAATTTGCACGGAAACAGTACTACCTGTTGCTATGGGCTCTTTTATGTTAAAAGCAACGCCATCATAGGTAAACTTATTGGAAATAACATCAATTTTCTTATTATCTATTACGATATAGCCAGACTCCGCCTTTGTTCCAGGTAACATGTGTTTCTGCTATTCCTAAATTGTTCACTCCAGCAGTAAGATCAATTTTTGCTGTATCACCAGTTCCTGTTGAGGTGAGAACTAAAGATCCGCCAACATTTGCAGCTTTCACATTGGTTGATTTGGTTGGATCCGTTGTGTTTGTTGTGTACTTGTTAATTTCAGTAATAACCTGATCCAATGTCATATCCTTTGTTAAAGCTATTGACATATTATTTAGAGTAACAGTCGTGTCAGCATTCACGATTGCCCCCATGCTATTGAAGCTTACTAAAGCCGGTTTTGCCGATGTAGCGGGTTTTGCCTCGGAAATGACAAAGTCAGTTCTAGTGCTTGTACCAGCTGTCGATACTTCCACTCTAGTATCACTGGAAGTTACCTTTTGTTTATTAAACGTTGACTGCAGACGCAAGCTTTCCATCGATTTACGGAATTCATCTAGCTTTTTATTAATATCCCGATAAGAATCGCTTTTCCACGTTGCGATTGTTTTTGATTGGATCATTTTATTCAAGCGTGCACTTTGGGCAGTTACTAGCTTTTCAACGATTTCATCTGTGTTCATTCCAGAAGCGAGCCCGGTTACTCTTAATGTATTATTATTGACAGTTGACACTGGTTGCCCTCCTTTTGTTTATAGACTTTTTACAGAATGTAGACTAAAATGCTTATTTCATGATTCCATTGGCAATCCCTAGCATTTGCTCGGAATAGGAAAGTGCTCTCGAGTTTAATTGAAAGCCTCTTTGGGTTAGCATCAGATCAGACATTTCCGTTGTTAAATCAACGTTTGAACCCTCAAGGTAACCACTTGCGACCTCAACCTCGTCCAATCCCATCATTCTAACACCTGCATTTCCACCCGCAGCTGGGTCAATAGCGAATTGATTCCCGCCCAAACCTCGAAGCGTCTGTGGATTTTGGATCTCGACGATTCCGACGCGTTCACCTGAATTAAAGGGAACCCCAGAACCATTTTTATTTTTCAATAATATTTCACCACTGGAATTAACCTGAACATCGTATTGATCATTCAATAAAATCGGATTACCCGCTTGATCTAGTAAGTAACCTCCATTTGGATGAACAATATTGTACATTCCTGGGATATCAGGATTTGGACTGACCTGGAAATTTCCGTCACGTGTATAGCGTACTTCTCTTGCAGCTCCCGGAGTTTGTGAAGGAACACTAATTTGGAAATAGCCCTTCCCTTGAATCATCATCCCTAATGGGTTGTCAGTTTTGATTGCTTGGCCCTGAGTTTCATCCAATTGGGTAAGACCCGTTCGCGTTCCATAGCCTACCCGTATCCCATTAGGTGTCAAGCGGCCCAATTCCTGATCTGTGCGTGGCTGGTTGTTGACCTGCGAGGCGAGAATTTCGCTAAAGCTTTGCTCACGTCTTTTAAAGCCGGTTGTATTAACATTGGCAATATTGTTTGAAATCGTATCTAGTTTTTGCTGGTAGGCACGCAGTGAACCAGCAGAGATCGACATTGAAGTATTCAATTTCGCTACCTCCTATTCTTCATGGATTTAGCCATTTATTTTTCCAATTGAGTTTAATTGCTGAAGTGTTTGATCGTATGCATTAATGACCTTTTGATTGGCTTCGTAGTTACGCACTGTTACCATCATATCGGTCATTGTCTGTCCTGTATCCACATTCGATTGTTCGATATAACCTTGGTGAAGCGAAACAGTTGGATTCCCAACGAGCGGAATTTGGTTTGTAGCAGTGTACACATTCTCACCGTTACGAACAAGCTCATTTGGATTTTGAACGACAGCAATCCCAATTTGACCAATGTTAGTCGATCGAGCTGGATCATTCGGATAAGCGATGATATTGCCCGCTGTGTCGATAGATAAATCCTCTTTGCTCACCCCAGCAGGCAATTGAATCGGTTGTCGTGTAGCACCGAGTACCCGATAGCCATCAGGAGTGACTAGTTGACCATTAGCATCGACATCGAGCTTGCCATTCCGGGTATAGCCAACCTCTCCATTTGCCAATTGAACGGCGAAAAATGCAGCTGGCTTCACCAAACGACCATTAATGTTCTGGTAAGGAATACCTTGGTCTTCAATCGCTAAATCTAAGGGTCCATTCGTTTGGACAAGGCTACCTTGGCTAAAACTAGGGATTCTTTCTTGTACATAAGCTCCCGTTGTGAGTTCACCAATCGACGCAGCCTGACCGGGAACCTGAACGCCTACTGAGCCATTTGCATTTTGAGCAAAATCTTGAATTCGTTGCATTAGCATATTTGGGAAGGCTCTTAGAACCGCGTCATCCTTTTTGTAGCCCAGGAGTTTGCGCATTGGCAAGATTATTGGCTAGAGCTTCCTGTTTGCGTTCTAGTGAAAACATCCCTGAAGCAGCCGTATTCAACCCTCTAATCATAGAATTAACACTCATTTCTTCATTAATCTTGTTAGCTCATGATCTACTAAGATTCACCGTCTATTGTACTAATAAATCAACAATATAGACCTTAGTGATCATATCCTTTGAAACAAACTCTTTATTTAATTCATTTTTTAACTTGTCCTGAATCGCTGTAAAGCCTTCAAGGCCAATAACATCTTTCTTTTTCATACCATTTAAACTTTTTATAATAGTGCTTTCGACGCGGAATTTAAGCTTTTCCATTTCTTCAGCACTGTTTTTCGAATCTGTAACAATTTTAAAATCGATTTTTATAATACTGCCATCTGCTAAATTCGTCGTGATTGGCTCAGTATCAATCGATATTTCTAACAGTTCTTCGACTGTAAGTTCCTCACTATTTTTCTTTTCTTCGTCTGCGTTATTTAATAGATGCCAAGCAAAAAACGCACCGACGCCAATGATTGTGATGATTGCAACAATCAATATAGATTTTTTTAACAAATTCATTCTGACTAGCCCCTTATTATTTGATGAGGTTAAGTATAGAGATTGATAAGTAAACCTTTAATCTCACCAATTCGCTCCAATATTGATAAACTTGAATTTTGCTCGTCCAATACATGCTTCGTTAATTCCATAAGCTTTGCATCAATTGTTTTGATTGTTTTTAGCATTTTGTTTCCGGAATATGGATCCCAAGTTTCCGATTGATGCAGCTCAATTCCATGTTTTGAAACCTCATTCATGTACTGCTTGATTAAGTCCTTGTATTTCCGCAACTCATGAAAGTTCCGACGTTCGCTAAGCTGTTTGCCCTGTTGATCGATGTTATCCATGAGCTGTTGAATACGATCCTGTGTAAGTTCTTTTGAATAGGAACCGATGATTCTTTGAAAGGAGGCTTTACTTGCAGAAGACCTCTCAGATACTGTCGGCTGTGGATCACTCACATTGACACGAACATGTTCTTGTATTTTCAACTGTGTCCACCTCCTTGATAATTGTTCTGAAAAAATTGAAATAAATCGCCTTTACCCCAGAAGAAAAACGCATTGTCCAATAAATATCAGGTCTATTTTAACTTTGCAACCTGAATTTCAACATCACGGATGGCATTTACAACTCCTTCTGCTTCCTTGGTTTGTGTTTCAATACTGTTATTAAGCTCCGCTGTTTGACTACGTACCTTTTCAATTTCAGCGGAAATGACTTGACCAAATTTCGCTTGGTCATTTGTGACGATTGTAATTTCATTAACCATATTTTTAATTGAATTTAAATTGCGCACAATTTCTTCCGATGCAAGTGCCTGTTCTCTTGTTGCGGCTGTAACGGAGTTTGATTGTCCTGTAACATTTTCTACCGAAGAAACAATCTCGCGGCCGCCTTTTGCTTGCTCTGCTGTCGCGATAGTAATTTGCTGTACTTGATTACGAATATCCAATATTCCTCTTACAATTTCTTGAGCTGTTAAAGATTGTTCATGGGTTGAATTGGTCATTTGTACCGCTTGATTTGCGACGTTTTCAACTGACTTCGTAATAAATTCATTATTTCTTGATTGGATTTCCGTTATTTCGACAATTTGATGCATTTCTTCTGACATAATCGTAATACCTTGGGTAATCTTTTTAATGGCCTCATTTGTTTTATCCGCAAGCTGATTTCCGATTTCAACCTTATCTGCCCCATGCTTAATCGAATTAACAGCGATAGCGGTTTCATGCTGGATTCCTTTGATTAAGACAGCTATTTCCTTTGTTGCTGTTGCGCTTCTTTCAGCTAGCTTTCTAACTTCATCTGCCACTACAGCAAAGCCTTTTCCATGTTCACCAGCACGTGCAGCCTCAATCGCTGCATTTAAAGCAAGTAGATTGGTTTGGCTCGCGATATCATCAATTGTTTCAATAATGATACCAATTTCTTCTGAGCTCTTCCCAAGGTTAACCATAACTGAGCTTGCCTGATTAATTTCCTTGGAAATGTCATTCATGGCAATTAAGGTTTCATTTACAGTATTTGTACCGTTTATTGCATCATTTTTAACCGATTGACTCAATTCATTTAACACATGTGCACTATGCGTTACCTGCTGAACAGAAGTAATCATTTCTTGGACGGCTGTGTTTGCTTCATCTGCAGTTGTTGTTAAGCTAACAGCGTTTTGCGAGACTCCATCTATAGAACTGCTCATTTGTTCAATGGCAGCTGAAATTTGTTCAACACCCGCTCCAACATTACCGGTGTTCCCAGCAACTTGCTCAATAGAGACCATCATCTCCTGAATTGCAGAGGAGCTTTGATCTGCTGCAACAGAAAGATGATCTGCACTTGCTGCGACTAAGTTAATCGTACTACTCATTTCCTCAATTGCCGCAGATATTTCATTTACACTGGAAGTAGTGGTGGACGTATTGCCTGCAACCTCATTAATCGAAGCTACAAGTTCACTAAGCGATTCTGTCGTTTTATCCATTGATGCATCCAATTCCTGCGCACTAGCAGCTGATTGTTCAATCGATTTTTTGATCTCAGCAACAGAATTGGTGGTAATGTCAACATTTTTCACTACGGTGTTAACTGAACGGCGAATCAATCTTGTCATAAGGAATGAAATGAAAATGGAAAAGATTGCAGCACCAACAGATACAGCAATATTTTCTAAGACTGCTTTCGTTGCAAAGTCATTAGATTCTTTGACAAATTCCCCTGTATCTTTGTTGAAGTCACCAGAAAGGTCCGCAATGGATTTAACTGCGTCCTCTCCTAGCGGAGCCATAATGCCCATTAGTTCATGGACTGTGTCATAGTCGTTGCTGAAGGAGCCTTCGAAATAATCTGGTAATTTAGCAACGTATAGATCAAAATCATCACTAAATTTATTTAGGAACTTTTTATTATCACTTGTCAGGTTAAGCTGTTCCAGATTGGCAATTGATTTCCTGACATTGGCGATATCGCGGTTAACAAACTCCTCCATTTTGTTTTTATCTTCTATATTTCTTTCATATGCATGCTTGGTGGTGTATAAACGGACACGGGTAAAATCCTCTTTAATATTCCCGATATATTCCAGCTTTTTGGCTTGTGTTTCACCTAAATAATCTATTTTATCGGTTAAATTGCCAATACTATGAAAGGCAACTAAGTTCAATACAGCAAAAAAGATAATGATTACGAAATAGCTTCCCCATTGTTTAAATCCCATCGACACTTTACTAAATGCATTCCCCATTTTTCACCACTCCCGAATTATCATAACGAGCTATAAGTAATTCTTTATTTCTTTTAAATCGTCTAGATTTGTAGTGTCTTCAAGCAGCTTTTCAATATCTAAAAGAATTAATAAACGTTCCTCCTGCTTAGCAATCCCCTTTAGATAGGTCACTTCCCTCGTTTCAAATAAATTGGGCTTCTGGATTATATCAGCTGCAATATCTAACACATCCGTAGCTGCGTCCACCAGCAGTCCAATTGCATTTCCGTATACTTGAACGATGATGATTCGGGACGAAGCTTCATGCTGAAATGATTCGCCTGTTAGTGCAGCACACAAGTCAACTACGGGTATCACTTCTTCTCGAACGGTTGTGACCCCTAATACATAAGGTGGTCGATTAGGATAGGGTGTTATACTTTGCATTCTTTCAATTGAAACAACTTGATTTATATGTATTCCATAATGCTCTTTGCCTACTCTAAAAACTAAAGTTTTTAAATCCTGTTCAAATGTTTGAGTATCCATATTTGTCCTCTTTTTAATAAAATTCCCTACTAGATTAGTGGCTAACATTTTCAAGTAATTCTTCTAGGTTTAATAAGATAATCAAACGCGTTTCGATTTTAGCAATCCCATAAAAATATACTGAATCAAAATTGCTGTTTGAATCCGCAAATTCGATCGCCTCAGATGCAACATTTAACACATCGCTCGTTTCATCGACAATAAAGCCCAATTGACTACTATCACTGGACTGTATGATGATTACTCTTGTCTGATCAGTTAGCTGAACTTCTCCCATTCCTAGCTGACTAGAAAGGTCAATAATGGGTGTGACATTCCCACGAAGATTTATGACACCCTTTACGTGAATGGATGCATTTGGAACTCTCGTAAACTGATTGATTCTTTCAATCGACTGCACATTCTCGATGTCTATACCATACTCTTCATTTCCTAATTTAAACGCGACAATTTTCATCATTCCCATAGATTACGAGATTCACCCTTTCTAATTAAAAAACTGGTTGGAATCAATAATTAACGCAACTTCACCATTTCCAAGGATTGTCGCTCCTGATATCGCATAAATATTAGATAAAAACCCACCTAAGGATTTTAATACGACTTCTTGCTGGCCAATAACAGAATCAACAACAAGCCCAACAATTCGATCACCCTTGCGGACAATGACAATAAAGAGCTGTTCATTTTGCGCAGCCAGTTCACTTAGAGGAACATTAAAAACTTCTTTAATATAGATAAGTGGTACAACCTGTCCCTGGAATTGGAATACCCTTTTTCCATGCAGTGTAGCTACATCATCCTGCGCAATCGTTGTAATTTCTACAATGGAGCTAAATGGAATTGCGTACGTTTCTTCCTCAACCTTTACAAGCATCGAATAAATAATTGAAAGGGTTAATGGTAGCTGAATTCGAAACGTAGAACCTCCTCCGAGATTCGAATCAATCGTAATACTGCCACCTAGGGACTCTATTTTCGTCTTGACTACATCCAAACCGACACCGCGGCCAGAAATATCAGAAACCGTTTCAGCCGTTGAGAATCCTGAAGAGAAAATTAAAAAATTCACCTGCTGCTCAGTAAGGGATTTCGCTTCTTCTTTTGTAACCACCCCACGCTCAATCGCTTTATTTAGCACCTTCTCACGGTTAATACCTTTTCCGTCATCAACGACTTCGATAAACACATGATTTCCACCATGGAATGCCTTAAGGATGATTTGTCCTTCTTCACTTTTATTTGCAGCGATCCGTTCTTCAGTACTTTCTAGTCCATGATCTAAAGCATTTCGTAGCAAATGCACTAATGGATCACCGATTTCATCAATAACAGTGCGGTCCAATTCAGTTTCTGCACCTATCACGACTAACTGCACCTTTTTATTCAGATCTTTCGCCAGGTCACGTACCATACGCGGGAAACGGTTAAACACTTGATCAACTGGAACCATACGCATAGTTAATATAAGACCTTGTAAATCCGTTGAAATTCTTGCCATATGCTCAACAGTTTCAGTTAGGTCGGCAATATCGGATCTTCTCGAAATTTGTTCAAGTCTACCTCGGTCTATAATCAACTCACTAAACAAGTTCATTAAGTGATCGAGCTTTTCTACATCGACTCGTATCGATTTTGAACGATTTTTCTTTTTGGTGATTTCCGTAGCTTCATTTGTTTTCGTGCTGACAACATCCTCATGACCAACTGCTATTTCCTGTTTGCTTAATATCCGCGATGAGCTAAAATTCTGTTCAGTTTTATCAGTTACTAAAACCTCTGTTACTTCCATTACATTTATTAATTGCGAATATATTTCGCTTTCTGTCCGTTGAGATAATAGAAGTAAGCTGAATGTATAACCAAAATCCTCTCCTTCCAGCTTTTCAGCTGACGGATAAGATTGAATGATTTCGCCAAACTCTTCAGCGACTTGAAACACCATATAAGCCCGAACATTCTTCATTAAGCTCGCTTCATCGAGTGTTACTTTGATTTGATAAACATAATGGAGAGTCTTTCTAGCTTCGTTAATAATGGAGATAACATAATCATCAAGGAAAAACTCCTCATCCTCAGAACTATCATCAAAATCATTTTGTGTTTTTAAAATAAAAGCTGTTCCTTTTGAAATACTGGCTAGCTCCTCAACAACTTCTGTTACATTTTCTTTTCCATCTCCACCATTTTCAATCCTAACGACCATTTTTTCAATTAAATCTACACACTTAAATATCACATCCATTATATTAGTCGTGATAGTAAGTTTGGAGTTACGAAGGAGATCTAGCACGTTTTCCATTTCATGAGTCAATGAGGCTAAGTCTTCAAATCCCATTGTACCGGCCATTCCCTTAAGAGTGTGTGCCGATCGGAAGATTTCGTTCACAGTCTCAGTATTTTCAGGTTCACTTTCTAGTTTTAACAGTTCATCATTTATCGATTGCAAATGCTCTTTTGATTCTTCAATAAACATCTCAAGATAATCGTTAAAATCCATGGCAAACTCCCTTCGCAGACCTTTGTCAATGCTTTCCTTAAGCTGTTGTGCGGTGAGCTAAAAAAATAGATAAATATATCCATAATTTTAGCATATATTTCGATTTATTTCGTAAACATTTTTGATAGTTTTTGTTAATAACGTTGTAAAATTATTTTTTTTGATTACATTGTCATCAGTTCTATCAAACTAACAGTTGTCTTATTAATATTTATCAAATAAAATAAAAATGTGTGATTAAAATAGATTTAATTTTATAAGGGGGTGCCGATTATGAGGGATCCATCGACACTGATCGGGATTATTTTAGCGCTAATCGCCATTGGAGTGGGGATGGTACTAAAGGGTGCCAGTCTAGTAGCGTTAGTAAACCCAGCAGCTTATTTAATTATTATAGGTGGGACTGCAGCTGCCTTATTCGTAAGTTTTCCTATGGAGGAAATTAAGAAGTTTCCGGTATTATTGAAAATCGTTTTTGGTGGTAGTAATAAAATCCCGTCCAAGAATGAAATCATTGATATATTCACAGGATGGGCTACGATTTCGAGGAAGGAAGGTTTACTGGGACTCGAGAGTGAAATAGACAAAGTTGATGATCTTTTTCTTAAGCAAGGACTAGAATTGATTGTAGACACAACCGATTCGGATTTTGCTCGTGACGTTTTATTGGAGAAAGTAAGTGCGATGCAGGAGCGACACCGTAAAGGTGCTTTAATTTTTTCACAGGCAGGAACCTATGCACCAACATTAGGAGTATTGGGGGCCGTAGTAGGACTGATAGCAGCATTAGGTAATTTAAACGATATAGAGATGCTTGGTCATTCTATCGCTGCAGCATTTATTGCGACACTCCTTGGGATTTTCACAGGATATGTTCTATGGCATCCGATGAGTAATAAACTTAAGTTGATTTCAAAAAAAGAGATAGAAATTCGTCATATTATGGTGGAGGGACTTCTCTCCATTCAAGAAGGTATAACGAGTAGACAATTGGAACACAAGTTAAATGTTTACCTAAATCCTAACGAACTTGAAAAGAAAAATTTAGATGCGGCATCTTAAAGTGGAGGGTTACCAATGGCCAAGAGAAAACACAAAGAAGATCATGAGGAAGAACATATTGATGAGTCATGGTTAATTCCCTATGCCGATTTGCTTACTCTTCTTCTAGCACTTTTTATCGTCCTTTTTTCGATGCGTTCAGAGGATGTACAAAAGTCAAATGCCATGTTTGATTCCCTTAATAATGCCTTAAACACTATTAACATTTTCGATTCAAGCAGCGGAGGTCAAGAGCCTGGTAACCCGAACCCGAAGAGTACGGATACAAATACTGAGGATTTGAAAAAGCTTGAAAGTCAAGAGCCTCCCGCTGGAACTTCTCCCGTTATGGATAAGGATGAGCAGAACCTCCAGGAGCTCTTATCTGAGCTTCAAGCGCACATCAATCAAAACGGGTTACAGCAAGAAATTACTCTTACCGATATTTCAGAGGGAATTCAGATTACGATGAAGGATCGGATCGTATTTGATTCTGGGAGTGATCATATTAAAGATAACTTTCTTCCTAACCTAGGTGGAATCACGAGGATTTTAGCGAGGATTGATAACTCAATTACCATCGAAGGGCATACCGATAACAAACCAATTCATAATTCTAATTTTACTTCGAATTGGGAGCTTTCTGGAGCAAGAGCATCATCTGTTCTCCATTACTTACAGAATAACGGAATCTCTCCTAATCGTTTACGATTTATTGGATATGGAGAATATAAACCTGTAGCACCAAATGATTCTGATAAAAATCGCGAATCGAACAGACGAGTTAATATCATTGTTCTTCGTAAATAAATTTGCAGAATATCTCCGAAGCGCAGTCTTCGGTTTTTTTATATAAAAAAACGAGAACCTTAGAACGATTCAATCGTTCCAATCTTCTCGTTTTTTCATAATCCATCTTAGTTTCTATATTTATAGCTGCCTGTTTTTCGACCATTTTCTTCATTTTGTATTTCTTTTTCAACGTTTTGTGCAAGTTGATTGATGTTTCCCAAACAGGCTTTGCATGTTTTCCCCTCTTTTATCATCGTCCCACAATTTTCGCAAGGATACTCCAAATTTGTATATTGACTGACTATAATTCGATTCGACAAAATGAATTGCCTTATTTGAGAAACCGTGACCTCAGTTGCTCTATTTAACTGTTCAATCGTTGTCCCAGGATAATCCCACAAATAGGACGATACTTTTCGATAATCTTCCTCTTGCTTATCATAACAATCATCGCATATCATTCTTACTTTTAAAAACAGTTTTCCGCATTTTGGACAATTGCCTAACGGAGCAACCAAGTTTCTCATCCCCTTTATACAGTGAATTGGTGAATAGCCAAGAGAAATTAATTCTATTTCCCTAATACATTTGTAATTGAATCCATTACTCTTTCTGGCTGAAAGGGTTTTACAACAAAATCTTTTGCACCAGCTTGAATGGCCTCAATTACCATCGGCTGTTGCCCCATGG
Source organism: Bacillus sp. T3 (assembly GCF_033449965.1). Classification (NCBI taxonomy): domain Bacteria; kingdom Bacillati; phylum Bacillota; class Bacilli; order Caryophanales; family Bacillaceae; genus Bacillus; species Bacillus sp. T3. The sequence continues at coordinate 971,095 of NZ_CP137761.1, read as the reverse complement.
CTGAACACATAATGACCTTCGCTTCTGGAAATTCTGCACGAATTCCCTTAACAGACGAGATTCCATCCATTTCAGGCATCGTAATATCCATTGTCACCAAATCCGGCTTAAGTTCACGATATTTTTCAATTGCTTCTAATCCGTTTGAAGCTTCTCCCACAACATCTATTCCGTTCTTCGTTAAAATATCTTTTAGCATCATTCTCATAAATGCAGCGTCATCTACAATTAAAACTTTTGCCATGTTGAATCCTCCAATAAAAATGGTTTTCTATTTTGTCATATTTGATAAGCGATCTATCGGACTAATAATATCGGTAATTCGTACCCCAAAGTTCTCTTCAATTACCACAACCTCGCCCTTGGCGATGAGTTTATGGTTTGCGAGAATATCTACAGGTTCTCCAGCTAGTTTATCAAGCGGAACCACCGCACCTGGACCTAATTCAAGAATTTTTCGAATTGGCAACTGTGTTCGACCTAATTCTACAGTAATACCTAAAGGAATGTCGTAAAGCATATCAAGATTGCTTACCCCCTCAGCAGCCCTTTGTGGTTCCGAGAAAGTCGTATATTTTACTTGTTGGACATGCGCATTCTCTTGCTTAGGTGGTGAAACAGGCGGGATAGTTTTATGAGTATCCGCTTGATAGCTTAATACCGACTGGGCTCCAGTGTTTTGAACAGGCGGCTCAGATTTTTGTTCAGCCTCAAGTATGGTTGTAGTATCCGAACTAGTAATCTGTGTAACCATTTCCTTTGCAAACGATAGTGGGATTAACTGAATCATATCAGAATCAATCAATGTTCCTACCTTTAGGCGAAAAGAAACCTTAATGATAATATCATCCTTTAGCTCTTCCATTTTTTTTAGGGGAATATCTAGCAAATCAATTGTGGGTGGCGAAATGTCCACTTTATGATGGAGCATGGTGGACATTGATGTCGCTGCAGAACCCATCATCTGATTCATCGCTTCCTGAACAGCGCTTAAATGAAGCTCTGAAAGTTCGGGCTCAAGCGTTGTACCATCTCCCCCCATCATCAAATTTGCAATAATTTTCGCATCATTTTCTTTAATCATCAACAGGTTTTTTCCTCGTAAACCCGAGGTATAATCAACATGAACTGCAACCTGCTTTTCTTCTACCAACTTATCAATATGAGCATGCTCGATAAAGGAAAGCTTAGGAGTGGTTATGACAACCCGTTGATTTAACAAAGTGGAAAGAGTTGTTGTAGAGCTACCTAACGAGATATTTCCGATCTCTCCAAGAGCATCAATTTCCATGGGTGACAAAAAATCTTCGAGTATTAATGATTGGTTAACATCTGTTTGATTAAACAGTGCGTTAATCTCTTCTTGAGATAGTGAACCATCGTTCATCTTAGTGATTATCTCCTTCCGTGTCGATTATCTGGTCTATTTGGAATGCGTAATGGCCTTTTTGTACACCAGGGTTACCGAGAAACCTAGTTAAATCTCCAACTTTAATTTGAAGCTTACCTGTTTCGATTCCTATAACATCTCCAATCTGGAGATTTAACAAATCTGATATTGGTATCATTGCTCTTCCTAATTCAGCAACAACCGGCATTTGAACATTGTCCAGGTTTTGCTTGAGTTTATCTTGATTTGGTCCACTTGTTTTTACCATCGAAGATAGCCACTGATGTGACGTTAATTTAGGCAGGACAGGCTCTAATATTAAGTGTGGCAGACACAGTGTCATTCGACCTTTAATTTCTCCAATTGTTGTTTGGAGAACAATGATGATAACAGTATCGTTGGGAGAGGCTATTTGAATAAACTGCGGGTTTGATTCAATTGCCTCCCAATTGACTTTGATTTTTTCTATGTTTTCCCATGCATCTGCATATAAATTAAAGCCTTGCGCAAACACTTTTTTCATTAGAACGGATTCAATTTCTGTCAGTGTCCCGTTACGGTTAGATGGGGCTCCTTGTCCGCCAAGCATCCGTTCCAATACCGCATATGTTACTTGTGGATTAATTTCCAATACCATTTTTCCATCCATAGGTTTTACATCAAACACATTTAACACGGTTTTCGAGGGGATAGAAGCAATAAATTCATGATAAGTAACTTGGTCGACCAATTCGATTTCTATGTTAACAACCGTTCTAAGTTGTGATGAAAGGAATGTAGTTAAAAGGCGAGTAAAGTTTTCATGAATCCGTGTAATACTACGGAGTTGTTCCTTTGAGTACCGCATGGCACGTTTAAAATCATAAACCTTCACCTTTTCCTGCTTCTCGGTAACATCCGATGCATGAATTTCCCCACTATGAATGGCCGAAAGTAATGCATCTATTTCTTGTTGCGATAATACATCTGACAAAGGATATCCCCCTAACTCTTCCTTGAGTTATTGAATTATTTTATCCGTTGTATAAACTTGAACAACAGTTCCACTTTGCAGAAATTCATTGATTTCATTCATTAATTCCTCTTCAAGCTTTTCAATCCCTTGGGGACTTTTAGCTTCAGCATCTGTCATTGAAGCAGCAAGTCTAAGGATGATATTCCGCACTTGAAAATCGCGCTCAGAAAGCTCTTCACTCGCTTCCTCAGAGTTTGTTTGAATTCTGAAGCGCAACTTGATATAATCACCCATTTCTAAATTGGTTGTAATGGGCTCCGTTTCAATACTCGAGGCTAAAATATCATCTGCAGATTGTCCATTTGCCTTTGCTTCTCTCGTTGTAAATTGGTATAAACCAAACCAAATGAGGCCTAGCAAAGTAATCGCTGCAATGACCATAATGATAATCAGTTTTAATTTCGCTTTCATGGTATCTCCTACCTTTTTACAAAGAGGCTATTAAAAACCCGCCCGAATCCTACTCAAGCTTATCGTTTTAAATTAACTAGTTCTTCAAGAATTGAATCAGATGTAGTAATAATTCTTGAATTTGCTTGGAATCCACGTTGTGCCACAATCATTTCTGTAAATTCCTCGGTAAGATCGACATTGGACATTTCAAGTGCTCCAGCGTTTATGGAACCCCCTTTAATGTCTGAAATACGTCCAGTGTTTGCTGCACCAGAATTTCCTGTTACCTGAAACATTGTATTGCCAACCTTGGATAAACCAGAAGGGTTAGAAACCGTTGCAGTCGTTAAAGAAATATTTTCAGTTGATTGGGGATCTTCACTTAATTTATATTTACCTGAAGCATCGATCGCCAATACTCCTATTTTTCCATCCTCACGAACAACATTAATAAAGCCATTTGAATCAATTGAATAGGATGTAAATTTAAGTTTTGGATTTGATGGATCTACTTCATCCTCTGTTATTTTTATGGCAACTTGTTTTAAGGTACCAGTTGCGCCCCCAACTCCTGGCTCACCCGTTGTACCTGAAACGAAAAATCCATTTGAACTAACCAAGAATCCGTTCCCATCAAGCGTAAAGTTTCCAGCCTTTGTCAATAAATTACCTTCCGGCTCAATATTTCCATTTAACTCCTTTTCTGGTCCAACAATAAAATATGCATCTCCATCTATCATTAAGTCAGATCCAAAGCTTGTTGTCATCGGGCTGCCTGTGTGTGTAGAGTATCAATCGATGAAATTTTTGATCCCAGTCCGATTTGGATTGGATTGGTTCCACCTTGTCGTGCTTGCGGAGGAGTTGCGCCAGTAATATTTTGATTCATAATATCCTGAAACATCACACGACTTTTCTTAAAACCTACTGTATTAACATTGGCAATATTATTTCCTATAACATCTAGTTTTGTTTGAAAACCTTTCATTCCCGATATGCCAGAGTATAGTGATTTTAACATTTTTTCTTCCTCCTATATTTTCAAGAATAGTTAGTTTGATTCGGTTGTTGGTTCAGTTTTTTGCTTAATTTCTGTTACCAAGCCAACAGGTATTTTTTGTTCACCAACGATAAAGAAATAACTCCCATTTTGCGTTGAAATCCCATCCACAACACCTGAGACTGCAGATGTAGATCCTTCTGGTGTCCATGTAATTTCTTTCCCAATCGAAGCAGTATACTGACTCATTTGGTTGCCCGAAAACTTTTCAAATGCTTGATTAAGATTAGTCAATTGCTCTAGAGAGCTAAATGTGGCCATTTGCGCAATAAAATCTTTGTCCTCCAATGGACTTGATGGATCCTGATTGGATAGCTGTGTCGTCAAAATTTTTAGAAAGGCATCCTTACCAAGATTGCTTTGTTCTTCGAAAGATTTTGTATTACTGAACTGCGAATAGTTAGAAGCAACATTTGTAACATCAATCCAACTGCTCATCCTTTTTCTCCTTCCTATGCCGAAAAATCAATTCGTGAAGTGGTCCTTATTGAGACTCCTCCATATGTTAATGACGGGGTCTCTTCCCCAATTCAATCTGAATTGGAGCATCATCCTCGCTCCGATTTTTTGATCCATCTGAAGGAGTATAGGCGCCTTGCTCAGTTGATTGATTGAAATGTTGGTTATTTCCTCCATGTGGAAAAGACTGGTTTCCTTGATTAACATCGAATGTACCAGGGATTTGTTGGACTATCTCTACTTTCTGAACCTGTAACCCTTGCTGCTGAAGTGCTTGTTTTAACACGGAGATTTGTCCTTCTAATGTTTCTTTTGCAGCAGCAGTGTCGGTAAAAATTTGTGCTGCTATATGGCCTTGTTGAGATGTGATTTTTATTTCAAGTCGACCTAAATGTTCAGGATTGAGTAAAAATTTTGCTTCACTGCTCCCAGAGATTCCATGTGAAACCTTTACAAATCGCCCAATCCACTCGCTTACTTCTGGAACAAAATCGTTAACAGATAATACTCGACTTGATGGTATTACCTCAGAAGTAGATTCCTTTTGGACCGTTTGAATTTTATGTAACAGACCTCCTGTAATCAATTGCTCTTCAGGCGCGGAATCAGTAAGAAGTTCGACTTGTACTGGAGTGTGATTAGTTTTTGAAAACTTGTCACGAACGTCATTGTACACTTGACCTTCTTGGACAAAAAGATTTGTAACTGATTCATCAATATCTGCTTTTGGGCTATAACCTTCTAGACTTGTGTTAGTATTAATTTTCTCGTGGGCTTTTAACGGCATTTGATTAGGTAGGACTATTTTCTTTTGTTGGTTTTCAGCGATTAATGTTTTTGCATCTGCATTAATTAATGGCTCAACCACTTGACTATTTGTGAATTTAACCATGAATTGTTCTGGTGAATCTAGCTTTCCATGATCAATCTGATATCGATCAATTATCTTCATTCCGTCTTCCATTTCTAGAGGGGCTTGTGCCGCCACTTGAATATTGCTAATCTCAGAAGATTCCTGGTTTCCTGAATATTCTTTTATCAGACTGAAATCTATTACTTAACCTTGGATTGTCCACAGATGCTTCTAATGTTTCAAATAAAGAATTGACGATATTTCTTTTGTCTCTAAGCACATTCGGTGAATGCTGGCGTATTCCACCATCAACCTCATTTGGGACTGTTCTGGAAGTATCATTAACATGGTAATCATCCAAAAAGCTACTAGTATTAGAACCTTTTAACAAAGGTTCTAACAGCTGTTCACTAACTGCACTACTTGCCTTATTGGGAGTTTTAGCTATGCTTTTGTCGGACAGAATCGGCTCTATTACTAGAGAATCTGACTGTTTTCTTATTTGGTAGTCAAATTGGTTCCGTTGGACTTTTCCGTATAATCGTTCTTCTGTAGATTGGCTTTCAATGTTAGAAAACCCATTTACATTACTATTCTTCAATTCAAGGGCTGATGGCTCTAGCATCCTCTGAATCATTTGCCCTTCACGGCCCATATCGACTTCAATTTGTTTTTGATCGAACAGGCTTTCCCTGACAAGCTGTGACGAGATTATGCTTTGTTTTTCACTGTCATCGTTGAGACCAAATAACACTTTAAGCTCCTTAACAAATTCATCCATTTTAGTTGATTCGACTAAATTTGGTCTATTCATTTGCTGGCTTTCTTCTAAGCTCTCTTTTTCAGGTATGGAAGCATTCTCCTGCGAAAAATTACTATAAAGGGTGTTTGGCACATGCAATTCAGTAATATGTTTTGCTATATGCTCTATTAATTGTTTTTTTTCAAAAGCAGACAGTTGTTGAATTCCACCTAATGGTTGGAACATCTGTGTTATTTCGTTCTGAATGTCCTTCATAATATTCACAATTGAGTTATTTGCCCCGTCTTGAGTTCCACCTTTTGAATCTAACTTGGATGAATTAATTGCAACCTTGGATGAGTCCTGATATTGCTGGAAATAACCAAACCATTCCAGCATAAGCGATCCCATTTCTTGCCAATCAGAGTCTGTCAATTGGTGAACGCTGCTGCTATTAATATCTTCGACCTGTTCTATTTCAGTAGACAAAGGCATTTCCGAACTTACATCATCTGTTTTTGGTGATTCTATCATATTAAATAATGATAATATGTTATTAAAAGATTGTGAGGGAAAATTGCATTGAATGTTTGATTTTTCTTGTTTTTCTCCGTTCGATTGAACTGTTTGATTTAATTTGATTATTATTGGACCGAGGCTCAACATTCATCCTCCTTTAATTGGATTTTTATCCCCAATCACTATACAATTATAACTTATAGTGTAGGCTAAGTCATGAGGTTTTTTGATAGTTATCAAAATCAAAGGGTGACACTTCGGTATTTTTTGATTATTTTTCATGAAACTTTCACCTACTAAAAAAAGGAAGCGCGAATAAGCACTCCTTATGTATAATTATTAAATATATATTTAGTTTTATTCCATTTGCAAAACGAGCCAACCTGGCAACATTTGGGTCTAAAAGGATAATTACTTGTGATGCAGTTTTCGGATCAAGCTTTTTAAACTCCCTTAGTATCTCTTCATTATTGTTAATCCCCTTAAAGATAGTTGCAATTTGCTCTGGCTTAAGATTAGCATAAATCTGTGATGCTGCTACTATGCTTTCACTTGCCTCAATGCTAGTACTTTGAGAGCTATTAGTCTCTGTTGCTGAATCCTCATTTTGACTTTCTTGATTTTCAGACTCAGATTGAGTACTATCGTTATTACTACTTGCATTAGGACTCTCCACACTTGTTTCAAGGGTCTTATTCGAATCCGTCTCTTTGTTTTCCTTTGTTGGTGCAGTCTTTTTCGATGTTTCCATTTTTCCAATTAAAGGTTTAACAACATTTTCAATCGTCTCGACTTGAGTATGGATATTTACACCTGAAAAATGTAATAGCAACATTCCTAAACCAAGCGTATAAACGGTTGGAAGCAAAATTAAAACAACGAACTTAGTAAATACTCCATCAGGCTTTTCTGCAACTTCTTCAACACCTTCATTTTCAACCATTAATTCTGGGGCTGCCATATTCCCGCTCCCTTTCCTTCAAACTTCTGAATTATCCTTTCACTAACACCAATAAGGCAATTTTTTGAAAGAATTTCGTGGCTGCTATATTTTAAAAAATCATTCCTGTACACAATCTACAATTTCTTGATACATTTGTGTTACAACAAATTGACCATCTGAATATCCTGCATCGAAGACTGCTTTTGGCATTCCATAAATAATACAAGATTCCTCAGCTTCAACAAATACAATCCCATTAAATCGTTTCACAAAGCCACACCCCTGCATTCCGTCTGTACCCATTCCGGTTAAGATAACAGATAAAATTGAATCGGTAAAAATGGGAGCAGCAGAACTTAGGGTAATATCGATACATGGCTTATATAATGTGTCTTTATCCACAGGGTTATCCACTTTGAAAACAACAGTGGTATCTTGTTTTTTAATAAAACGTGTTTGAAAACCGGATGGTGCAATATATATATTCCCTGGCATTAAAGGTTGTCCATTTACAGCTTCCTGTACTTCAAGCTGACATAATGTATTAAATCGTTCCGCTAATGGGGTGGTAAAACCTGGAGGCATATGTTGCGCAACCACAATCGGTATCGGAAAACCTTTTGGAAAATGTGGAAGAATAGCTTGTAATGCCGAAGGTCCTCCAGTTGAACAACCAATTATAATAACCTTTATTTGCCTTTGCTGTTTTTTACGTTCTTCCCCGCGGTGTTGATGAACCCTTTTGGTTTCAAATGGGCGCTTTTTTTCGGCAATTGATCGCAATTTAAGCAAAAACTCCTGGATTTGACTACCATCACTATTAACATTTAGTAATTTGTCTTTTAGAAAAAAATCAACTGCACCTAAATCTAGTGCTTTGATAGTTTCAGAAGCTCCTTCACAGGTTTGTGAACTCAACATCACGACAGGGACTGGAAATATTTTCATTATTTCCTCCAATGACCTCAGACCATTCATTACAGGCATTTCTACATCCATTGTTACCAGGTCTGGTTGAAGACGTTGAACCTTTTCTACCGCTTCTTCCCTGTTTCGGGCGATTCCTACTACAAAAAAGTGAGGATTAGATTCTAATATACGGCTAATACTCCTTCTCATAAAGGCAGAATCATCTACAACTAAAATACCGTACTTTTTCATTCCGATTTAATCCTTTCGATAATAAAAAGTCTTATCTGAGTACACTTTATTGAGCCCAAGTCTAGAATCTGTAATTGCATCAGCATGGCCAAGAAATAAATATCCACCAGATACCAAATTACGATTCATACTACTAATAACTGTATTCGTCACCTCTTGATCAAAATAAATTAATACATTTCGGCAAAAGATAACATCTACTTCGCTGATGCTAGCAACCATTTCTTCATCCAGCAGGTTTAATTGTTGGAATTTTACCATCCGCTTTATCGATGGAGAAATCTGATATCCTCCATCTGCTTCGGAAAAATATTTTTTTAAGAGATGTGCAGGAATGCGGCGGAAAGAAAAGGAGCCTTGATGGTACCAGCCTTTTTTTGCTTTTTCCAGGACCTTTATATCGATATCGGTTGCAATAATTTCTACAGCTCCAGGAAGAAATAATCCAGTTTCATGGATTAACATTGCAAGTGTGTAGGGCTCCTCACCAGATGAACAGGCTGCACTCCATATCCGAATCGGGCGATTGATTCTCTTTTTTATTGTCGGTAGGATAACTGAACAGCATTCATTTAGCTGATTTTCTTCACGGTAAAAATAGGTTTCATTTATTGTTAGTAATTCTACTAATGAATCCCACTCAGCTGGTGTAGTTTGGAGGTACCGACAATATTCCCAGTATGAAAGTCCAAGTGTTGTGATTCTATCTGAAGTTCTTTCTTTTAAAGTATTTAATCGGTCTCCATAACGAAGACCACAATAGTCTTTAATCAGTTGACTTAAATGTTGTAGCCCTTTGTCTTGCATTCTCTCACCTGTTTTATCGGCAAACTAAAAATTCCTTTTTAGTGGCCATTCAATTTTTTATCAATAGTTCCTAATCAAATTACTTAAATAACTATCAAAATATGTATATTCTAAAATTACTAGATAAAAAGTTGCTAGTCAAATGCATTTTGATAAAATTGGCATTTTCGATGTTATATTTTGATATTTTCAAAATAAATTATTTTATCAAAAAAATGACGCGATATAAACACGTCATTTTAAAGTTCAACCTATATTACTATTTTTTTGTTTACATAAAAGAATCCAAAGAAAATCCTTTGGCTTCAAGATGCTGTCGCATACGGAATACTGCTTTGGAGTGAAGCTGAGAAATTCGCCCTTTTGTAAGACTTAATACCTCAGCAATCTCTATTTGTGTCAGGCCCTCGTAATAAAATAGTGTAATTACTAATTTTTCCTTTTCTGGCATTTTATCGATGCACTCGGCAAGCATCTTTTGAAATTCAGCCATTTGTAATTGATGGTCCTGGGATACAGACTTGTCGTCAATAATTTGATCTACAATCGATTGCTGTTTTCCTTCCTCATCTGCATTTATCGGAGTGTCTAGTGAGAGCAGTGTTGACATTGATAAAGACGATATTGTTTGTTCGACATCCTCCAGCGAAACATCTAAAAAGGCACTTAGTTCATCTTCTGTTGGTTTTCTCATTAATGTTTGCTCAAGATGAGCTGAGGCAGCATTTAGCTTCTTCGCTTTTTCTCTTAAACCTCGCGGTATCCAGTCCATTTGTCTAATTCCGTCAAGCATAGCACCTTTGATTCGCCATAATCCATACGTTTCAAATTGATAGCCCTTTTTATAGTCAAATTTCTGAATAGCTTCAATCAAACCGATATAGCCTAATCCCATTAAATCCTCTTTAGGAATAATTCGGTGTGGGATACTGATACTCAATCGATTCGCCATTTGTTCAACCAAATGAATATATTGCTTTGCCAACTTTTCCTGTGATGTTGAATCATAACCTTCTTGAAAAGTTCTCCATAATAAATAATTCGGTATGGTTTCCTTCATAATCGGTTCCAAGTCGATATCCCTCCCTCTTTTAGATTTGTCAGTGCTAAATATGGCTACACTTTATCGAACTAATTGGCGTTCTTAGCCGAATGTATGTGTTGTAAAGGAACCTCTTCAAATTCGACTTGGACATTTGTAGATTCTTCGATCTGATTACTTATGTTATTCTGAGGAAGAACTGCGTCTTTAACTGTTTGTCCTATATGTGACGTATCAGAGGTTTCCTCCCTAGTGAATTGGTGTAAACCAATCCGTAAGCCATAGCCAAGTAGAAAGAAAAGCAGAAACACTAAACTTGCTCTAAAAATAGAGGTTAACCATGTATTATTCATAAACGAAAATAAATAGGTAAATAGGAAACCTGTTGCACCTAAAAGTATATTAATCTTCCAATTCCCTACCATCTTAATCCCCCTTTACGGCATTTTTCCTAAGGACAACATTTTGTCAAAAAAACCCTTCATTCCTTTAGGGGATAATGAGGTAGTTCGTTTTTTTTCTGGGATATATGCTGCAACTATTTGACTGATATTTTTTGATGCAGTACAGTTTGGATATGATAAAAGGAATGGTGTTTGATTTTCTACTGATTTTTGTACATGGTCATCCTCCATTAAAAAACCAAGCGTATTTAACTCAAACTTCAAGAAATTATTGGTAGCATTTTTTAGTGCTCTTGATGTTTCCAACCCTTCCTTAAAATTCTGAACCCGGTTAACAACCAATCTAATCCGTGGTTGCTCTTTTGAGGAATGATGTACCCTTTTCAACACAGAATAAGAATAAGTAATCGATGTTGGCTCCGGTGTTGTCACCAAAATCGTTTCATCAGATGCTAGAATCCAGTCGACTATCTCTTTTGAGGCACCTGCTCCAGTATCGAGTAAAATAAAATCTGCATAAGCTTGCAATTCTAAAATTTGATTCCAGAAATGGGTCAGCATACCTTGGTCGAGTTCCATTAGATCTTGGATCGCCAGACCGCCATAAATATAATTAATTCCATCTATCCCCGATTCAATAACTTCCCAAATATTTTTGCGCTGGTGCAGAACATCTCCGAGACTGAATTGAGGGGTGAGCCCCATTAGTATGTTAATATTGGCAGTTGATAAATCTAAATCCAAAAGTACAACCTTTTTTCCAATGTTTTTTAATCCAAGAGCAAAGTTCAGGGTGAAATTTGTTTTTCCGACTCCCCCTTTACCACTGGTTATGGTGATAACATGAGCAGATTGCTTTTCTTGCTGCTGATCACTTTGCTGAACACTAAATCGATGCATATATTCTCGAAGGGATTGTGCTTGATCCATCGTTATTTTTTTCCTCTCCTAATAAGTATCGGGTGAGCAGCTTGGCATCAAAGGCGATTATATCTTCTGGAACACTTTGTCCATTTGTAATATAAACTAATTGATATGGGTATTTATAAGCGATATTTAAGATTGAACCACAGCTTGTTGTTTCATCAAATTTTGTCAGAATCAGTTTATTGATTGGACTATCGATGAATTCAGTTAATAGATGTTCCATGTCTTCATATTTAGTGGTCATGCTTAATACCAAATAATTATCGTTTTCAAAAGGATGGTCTAGGTATTCGCTTATTGATTTCCGATAGGCCGCATCCTTATAGTTTCGACCTGTAGTATCCATATAAATAAGGTCATAATGTTCAAGTTTTGTTAGGACAAGTTTGAGTTCTTCAGCTGAACGGACGACTTCAATTGGAACATTTAATATACCTGCATATGTTTTAAGTTGTTCAACCGCTGCAATCCGATAGACATCTGTCGTGATCATTGCCACTCTGCGTTTTTGCTTTAATACTTGTTCCGTCGCAAGCTTGGCAATGGATGTTGTTTTCCCAACACCAGTAGGTCCAATTATATTGATCATCCTAATTTTTTCCCCACAGATATCGAGGATGGGATTTTCTTTGCAATTATTTGTTCGATACTAATTGCCAGCTCCTGCTTGAATACCGATTCATCAAGCTGACCTATATCATTGTGCTTTTTTAATATTTCATCCAAAATATGCTGGATAATCTCTTCCTCTACTCCCTGCTTTTTCAAATGGTTAGTCCATTTGGTTACAACAGCAGGAAGTGTGCTCCCCTGTTGTTCATTCATCATAAAATTCATCATCATTTTCCGCATTTGCTGAATTTCGTCAAGAAGCTGCTCATTCTTTTCATTCTGTGGTGGCTGATGTTGCACTACAGGTTTGCTTTGCTCATCTGCTTTATATGGTCGTTCTATTTGTCGTTGATTAGTCTTAATCGAAGGTTGGTATTCCTCCATTTGTAGCTGAAAAAGTTCTTCTTTCCTCATATTTCTTTCCGCGGATGTGCTAATACCAACATCCTTTTTGCCTTCCTCGGCATTTGGTTGTGAATAATACTGATACAGCCTTTGGGGCTTACTGTGAAACACAGACGAGTTATTTTCTTTCTCCTCATAATTTTGTTGATTATACTTCTCATGATTGTTTTGAATCGGAATATTTATTTTGGGCTTCTCCCTAAATTCAACTGAGAACTTTGGTTCAGGCTGGTCCCCATCATTGTCAATGGCATAAGCTGTTACTTCATATTTTTGTTTTGCAAATAACCCAAACACCCCCCCTGTTTTTATTACAGCAGTGTTCACGATAATTGCATTTTCACCTAATTCTTGACGAACCATTTTTAAAGCATGGGGCATGGAATCAGCAATGATTTTTTTCGTTTTCATATGTTCACCACTCCTATACTTTGAATCTCAATGTCAGGCTCTAATTCGGTATAAGCAAGAACTGGTACAACAGGCATAATTTTATCGACTAACTGCTTCAAATACATTCGAATCGAAGGGGAAGTTAGGAAAATTGGCTGACCACCTGCCTGGATAATTCGCTCAATTTGCTGCTGGAGAACTTCGGTAATTCTTCTGGAAAGCTGTGGATCCATTGATAGATAGTATACTCCCGCTTCCGTTTGCTGAATACAATCCGAAATGCCCTTTTCGAGTGTTGAACCAGCGGTTAACACCTGTATCACGCCATTTTCTGCAAATTGCTCGGTTATTTGCCGTGTTAATGCCTGCCGAACATACTCTGTTAATACCTTGGGCTCCTTTGTATAAAGGGAATAATCAGCCAATGTTTCAAAAATCGCCGCTAAATCACGAATCGAAATTTGTTCGCGCAACAGGTTTTGTAGTACCTTTTGAATTTCACCAATCGACATCAAGTTCGGTACAAGCTCCTCAACCAGATGTGGATGTGTCTCTTTAAGGTTATCAATTAATTCCTTCGTTTCTTCACGGCGCAGTAAATGATGAGCGTAGCGTTTAAGTATTTCCGTTAAATGAGTAGCGATCACCGATGGTGGATCGACAATCATATAGCCGAGTAGCTCGGCCTTTTGTTTTTCATCCATGTTGACCCATATAGCAGGAATACCAAATGCTGGCTCAATCACCTTTATTCCTTCTAAATCCTCACTTGTTGATCCTTGATTCATCGCTAAATAATGATCAAGATACACTTCCCCCGTTGCTATTCGGCTGCCTCGGAACTTTAAAATATATTCATTGGGCTGAAGCTGTAAATTATCACGAATTCGAATTGTCGGAATGACTAAGCCTAATTCAATCGCAAATTGACGACGAATCATGACAATCCTGTCTAATATGTCCCCACCCTGTTTCGAATCGGCTAATGGAATCAAGCCATAGCCAATTTCAAGCTCCAATGTATCGAGTTGAAGAAGATTGATGACTTTTTCCGGACTACGAATATCTTCTTCTGCTTCCTCATTATCTGCTTGTTCGCTGCGCTGTTCTTCTTGCTTCACAGCCTTTTGCATTGAGTATGCACTATAGGCCAGAATTCCAGCTACCGGCAAGGTAAGCAATAAGCCGATTGGTGTAAAAAGGCCAAGCGTCAGAATCGTTCCTGCCACAATGTATAATTGCTTCGGATAAGTAAATATTTGTTGGATAATGTCTGTTCCTAAGTTCCCATCGGAAGCAGCACGAGTAACCGTAATACCCGTTGCGGTTGAAATAAGCAGAGCTGGCACCTGACTGACCAAACCATCCCCTACTGATAAAAGGGTAAACGTACTAAGCGCTTCTTGAAATCCCATTCCGTGAATCGCCATCCCAATCGCAAATCCACCAACAACGTTAATAATCAAAATAATAATTCCGGCAATAGCATCCCCTTTTACGAATTTACTCGCACCGTCCATAGCCCCATAAAAGTCTGCTTCCTGCTCAACCTTTTTACGGCGTGCGCGCGCATCCTGCTCACTAATTAACCCTGCATTCATATCGGCATCAATACTCATTTGTTTCCCTGGCATCGCATCTAAGGTAAAACGAGCAGTTACTTCCGCAACCCGTTCCGATCCCTTCGTTATAACGATGAATTGAATGACCACGAGAATTAAGAAAACGACAAAACCAATAACTGCATTTCCACCAATTACAAAGGAACCAAATGTTTCAATTACTGTCCCTCCATCTGCTTTCGATAAAATAGAACGAGTTGTCGACACATTTAGAGCTAACCGGAATAAGGTTGCTAACAATAGTACAGTTGGAAAAATAGAAAACTCTAAAGCTTCCTTTGTATTCATTGCAACTAATAAAATCATGATTGATAATGAAATATTAAAGATTAATAGAAAATCTAATAATAATGTAGGCAACGGGATGATCATCATCGCAACAATCAATATGACAACTATAGGTACAGCCAAGTCTTTTATTTTCATGATTTCATCCCCTTATACCGACCTTCCTGGAAGTATACATAAGCCAAAATCTCCCCAACTGCATTAAATAATTCTTCGGGAATGGTTTCCCCAATTTCAACACTGGCAAATAACGCTCGCGCCAACGGCTTATTCTCAACCGTCATAATTTTATGTTCTTTTGCCACTTCTTTAATTTTTAACGCGACATAGTCCTTTCCTTTCGCAATGACTTTAGGTGCACTCATCGTATCGAAATCATAGCAAATTGCAACTGCAAAATGCGTTGGATTAGTGATGATGACATCTGCTCTTGGCACCTCCTGAATCATGCGATTCATTGCGATTTGACGCTGTTTTGCTCGTCGTTGACCCTTAACATACGGGTCCCCTTCCATCTTTTTATATTCATCCTTGATGTCCTGTTTCGACATCCTCAGCTTCTTTTCATGGTCGAATTTTTGAAAAAAATAATCAGCAGCTGCCACGACAATTAAACATACGGCAACAACTATCCCAATTTGAATCGCTAATGATCCTACCAAACTCGCTGCATCCCAAATCGTTTTTTCTCCAATCGAAAACAGATCATCTTTCTTCCTCCAAATTACCCAAAAGGCAATACCTGATGTAATCAACATTTTTAAAATAGATTTTACTAGTTCTACAAGCGACCTTAGCGAAAAAAGATTTTTCATCCCTTTAATTGGATCTATTTTTTCTAAATTCATTTTTAATCCTTCAGTATTGAACATGAAGCCAACTTGCATATAATTAGCCACCACACCTGAAACTAAGGCTACAGCAAACAGCGGCACAACAAACTTAGCGGTTTCCCATAAAAGTTCGGTAAACAATAGCTTCGTACTGTCAATCGTCAAGTCCCACAATAAATATTCCTGAAAAACCTGACGGAAGATTTTTAAACATCCCTCAACGAAGCTGTTTCCAGCAATCATTAAATATGCAAAACAAAGAACTAACGTCAGAGCAGACGAAACCTCGGGACTTTTGGCAACCTGGCCTTTTTTTCTTGCCTCTTGACGCTTATGTGGGGTCGCTTTTTCTGTTTTTTCATCAGAGAAGAATTGGAGATTTAAGCGAAGCATATTATGCCCCCATTATTTTCAAAATAGAATACATTGAATCAAACATGCTTTCAAAAAGTAAGTCTAATAGGTAAAAAAAGCTCGGTAAAACAAAGATATAGACGGCAAAATGAATCAATATTTTTAGTGGTGGGAAGATAGAAAACATATTCATTTGCGGTACAGTTCTCGATACAATCCCTAGAGCTATATCGACGAGAAACAAAGTTCCAACAATTGGAGCTGCCATCATAAAGCCGATCATAAACATTTGTGAAACACATTCTAATAAAAAGGTAGATAGTCTTCCATCCATCCATGATGGTATGGTCGATCCAATCGATACCCAATCAAAGCTGGTCAATATCCCTTGTAATAGGATATGGTGACCATCAATCGCAAATAGAACTAAAAAAGCTAAGATATTTTTAAACCGTCCAGTCAGCTGGGTATTGGTCCCAAAGCTTGGATCATAAAGACTGGCCATCGAAAAGCCAATTAGAAAATCCATTAGTGATCCAGCCATTTGAACAGCATAGAAGATGAAACTAGCTACCATTCCTAGTACTAAACCAACTAAAAACTCTTTAAGGATCATAAGTGATAATAACCCATAAGACCAGGTTTCTACCTGTATTTCTTTCACCATTCCAGCACACAAACTGCTTAAGAGGACACTTAATCCCACCTTGTAGGTGTTCGGGATTTGTCTGCTGGTGAATATAGGCGCTGTTACGAGAAAGGTAGAGATTCGCACAAATACGAGTAAAAAACTCCACCAAGAAGAAGCATCAAATATCATCGTGCTACCCCACAAATTGTGAAAGATTTCCTAGTAAATTTTGAGTGAATTCGACGACACGTTGAAGCATCCACGAACCGAAAAATAAAAGCGATAAAAACACTGCGATAATCTTGGGTACAAAAGCGAGAGTCTGCTCTTGAATTTGAGTAGTTGCTTGAAAGATACTCACCAATAAACCAACGGCTAGCGCTACACCTGCAACTGGAGCAGTTACAATCAAAATCGTATAAATAGCTTCTTGGGCAATTCGAAAAATCATTTCAGTCGACATGCTCTACCCCCCACCTTAAAAACTCACCAGTAATGACTTTACAATTAAATGCCAGCCATCAACTAAGATGAATAATAGAATTTTAAAAGGTAATGAAATCATGACCGGCGGCAGCATCATCATCCCCATCGACATCAAGACACTCGAAACGATCATGTCGATTACAAGAAAAGGAACAAATATTAAAAAGCCCATTTGAAAGGCCGTTTTTAATTCACTAATCGCAAAAGCCGGAACCAATGCCCTCATAGGGATATCCTCAACATGATCTGGTCGATCCATTTTTGCATAATCCATAAAAAGAGCTAAATCTTTTTCACGAGTATGCTTTGTCATGAATTCCTTCAAAGGGACACTTGCTGTGTCAAAAGCTTCCTCCTGAGAGATAGTTCCTTCCATCAGAGGCTGAAACGCTTCTTTATTGATTTGCGAAAAAATCGGACCCATGATAAAAAAGGTCATAAACAGTGATAAACCTATTAGCACCTGATTTGGTGGTATTTGCTGTGTACCAAGAGCATTTCGAACAAAGCCTAAGACAACAATTATTCTGGTAAAGCTCGTCATTAACACTAGAATAGCTGGTGCAATCGATAGGACCGTGATAAGTATTACAATTTTTAATGTATTGGCAACTTGATCGGGATCATTACTTGAACCGAGGTCAATCCCAGGTATGATGGAGGTTGTCGTCTCCTCTGCATGGACAAGCGAAAAGAAACAGAATGTAAAAATAGGGACTAGTATAGCTAATTTACGTATCATCGACTCTACTCCCTATCATTTTCTTTCTGCATTTTTTTCATATATTTACGAAGCACAGAGTACCATTTTTTTTCGAATCAAGTGTTAGCCATTTCGGTGTCAGTACCTCAGCTTGATTTTCAAAGCCTTCCAGTAAAGACTGGTATTCCTCACCTTTTTCAATCGTTCGAATCAGAGAAATCGTTTCACCTACGCCGATGATATAAATAGTCTGACCTAAAAGAACCACCTGCAGTGATCGATTATTTCCAAGTGATTGTCCCCCTAATGACAAAATCGGACCATTTCCCTGGAACGGTCGATTACGTTTTGAAAGAAACCTCATTAAAAAGTACAAAAGACCAATTACAAATATAAATGAGACAAAAAATTTTATCATTGAAGGAAATAACGTAGTTGATTGGCTATCCACATCTTTTGTCGACTTTGGTGTAGTTTGCTTCTCACCTTTTTGGATAGCATCATAGACGGAAGTTTCTCCGTCTGAAGTTGAATCTGAGGCAAAACTGGTGGATTGATAGGAAAATAGAGAATAAATTAATATTAAGAATACAATAAAGCGTTTCATGCTGATCTCCTTCCTTGGAGTGATTCCGACTAATTTAAGTTTGACGTAATTTGTTGTGCCATCTCGCCATCCACTTTTGCTAGTTCTGCTAAAATACTGGTGCGATTGACTGTTGGTAAATCTTTTATAACATCGATCGTAACCTGGGAATTTACAGCCATCATCGATTGCAGGATAGCTGCTACCTGAACAGGCTGCATCCCTGATATCGCTTGGGCGAACGTTTTTGTAGGGCTTTCATTTTTTAGTGCGATTTCACGTATTTTTGTTTGAAGTGAGACTTGGTCAGTTTCTTTTAATACAACTATTTCTTTTAATATCATCGTAATTTCCGCTGCCCGTTTTGGATCTTTCATACTTCCTAAAATACTGCTTTGCTGGTTTGGATTTAACATTGCAATGGTTAAAGTAGCTTCCTCGATTGGCATTGTCACAAGCATGGCAGCTGCTTTTGAGGGTTGAATATCAGAATAAATTTCCGCTACCTTTTTGATCTGTTTCTGAAATTCTTTTGATTGTGTTACTTTTACTTGTTGTTGCAATTCTTCATTGCTTTGCTTCAGCTTTTCAATACTTTTTTTATTCGCACTAATTTGCTGTTTAAGCTCTATAATTTTTTCATTTTTTTCATTAAGTTCTTTCTCAGGAGCTTTTGCATTATCAGATACTATGCTATAGCCCGAATTAGGTTTTGCTGAATTCACGCCTGGAACAATGTTCATTACAATAGGAACACGATTTCCCCATTCTTTAAAGGACTTCCAGACAGGAATATCTAAAACATTAATAAAAATCAGCCCGAAAATTGACGTGAAAATAAGTGGTATAATCACTATATAAAAAAGGGATTCTAACTTTCTTCGTTTTCTCTCATCCATTCATTTTTACCTTTATAGCCTTCTAGAGTGGCGAAGAACAGCCATCTCATCTAGCATCGCCTGTTCTTTTTGATTGATTAGTTGTTCAAACGTTGTCTTTGATTTAGCCTTCCATTGGTTCCATATTTTTGCTTCTTTTGATTTTTCAAGCAAAACCTGATGGTGCTTTTCTACCTCTTGATCAATTTCTTGGGCTTTAAAAGAAAGCTGTTTCATTTGTAAGTTTACATGGTCAATCTCTTGTTGAAACTCCAAAATTTCCCACACACTTTTCCAGGTCAACATCATTGTATTGGTGGAATGCTTTGTCCTTTGAAGTATCTAGTCTTTTCAAATGCTCCTCTAAATGCATTTGTTGTTGTTTTACTGAACTATATTCTTGTTGAGCAATCTCTACTTCTTTTTCTTTTACATTCAATACCTTTTGAAAAGGAAAAATAAAACTCACCGCATCGTCACCCCAAACTGTGATATTAAATAAGATTTACCATCCTCAAGATTAGAAGCTTCATAGATACCCTGTCTAAGGAACTGATCCATTTGCGGCTTTAATCGGACAGCTAAGTCAATCTCGCGATTCGAGCCCTTTTTATATGCACCAATATTAATCAAGTCTTCCGCTTCATTAAATGAAGCTAACAATCTCGTAAAATTCCTGGCTGCATTTAAATGCTCTTCTGAGGTAATCTCCGTCATTACCCGGCTTGCACTGTTTAATACATCTATCGCAGGAAAAATTCCCTTCCTGGCAATTGAACGCTTTAAAACAATATGCCCATCCAAAATTCCACGTACAGCGTCAGCAATTGGTTCGTTCATATCATCGCCATCCACCAATACTGTGTACATCGCTGAAATCGATCCCTTTAGCCCAGGTACCAGTTCGTTCTAATAGTTGTGGTAGCATTGCGAAAACCGATGGGGTATATCCTTTGGTTGTCGGTGGTTCACCAATAGCTAGACCAATTTCTCTTTGTGCCATTGCAAATCGCGTTACTGAATCCATAACTAACAACACATCTTTTCCTTGATCACGGAAATACTCTGCAATGGAAGTAGCAGTTAGTGCGCCCTTAATTCGAATCAAAGCAGGTTGGTCTGAGGTTGCAACAATGACGACGGATTTTTTTAAGCCTTCCTCACCTAAGTTTTGCTCTAAAAAGTCAAGCACCTCACGTCCTCGTTCACCGATTAATGCGATCACATTGACATCTGCAGTGGTATTTCTAGAGATCATTCCAAGCAAAGTACTTTTCCCAACTCCACTTCCTGCAAATATACCCATCCGCTGCCCTTTTCCAACTGTCATTAGTCCATCAATGGTCCGAACGCCAACTCCTAAAGGTGCATGAATCCTGGGTCTTGTTAATGGATTAGGTGGCTTAGAATGGGTTGGAACTTCTTCAAGCCCAAATGGCAGGGGTTTCCCATCAATTGGATTGCCTAATCCATCCAAAATTCTTCCCAATAGCTGAAATCCAGCCTTGACCATCATTGGTTTTCCACTTGCCACAACATCACACCCTGGGCCAATCGCACGAACTTCTCCTAACGGCATGAGTAAAACCTTGTTTTCACGAATCCCTACAACCTCGGCTTGAATGGGAGTTTGTGAATTAGTTGGGTAAATAGAACAGAGTTCGCCAATTCGTACATCTGGGCCTTGTGATTCAATTGTTAAGCCAATGATCTGGGTTATTTTTCCGTTTATTCTTACGGGATCAATGCCACGGATGACGTTTTTGTATTTTTCTACCGACAATACCACTGTTCTACTCCCTTCCTATTTCTAAAATGGCCTTTTTAATTTCTTCAATCTGGGTATCGATGCGGGCATCTATACTACCGTATGCTGTGCGAATGATGCAGCCTTGTTGCGAAACAGAATGGTCCAGGAATTATTCTAATTTCGGTTTCCCCGTTCACAACCGATAGTAGATGTGCACGTTGCGATTGTATTAAATCAAAATCATCCGGAATGAACACAAATCGTTATATGCTCTTTTTCTTTGAAGCGGATAATGTGCTGCTGAATAAGCTCGACAAATTTATGCGGGTAGCTTTTTAATTCCTGTTTGACAATTTGTTCAGCAATCGATGCACTTAATTCAAGTAAAAATGGTTCCGCTTCATCAATAATTGCTTTCTTTTGCTCAAACGCTTCTGTTAGAATCTGCTGAACTTGGTCCAACTTCTCTTCATACTCGGTCCGTAACTCAGCTTCAGCCTCCATTTTCCCCTGCAGATATCCATCTTCATAGCCTTGATGCTTCGCATCAATCAGAGTAACTTCCAACTTATTTTCGTTTTCATTCCACCATTGCTTAATTTTTTCCTCAGCTGAAGCAAGGAGTAAGCTAGCAGTAAGCTCTGCCTCTTCAATAATTGCCTGTGCCTGCTCCTTTGTCTCCTGAACCGAAAGATGCGAATCGTCACCGATTGCTTCAATAGACATATTATCCTCGGATTCCTCAAGAAAATCACTCAATTTTATCTGTGGTTGACTAATGACTTTAACATCATTGGCAATAGTAAGCTGGGAGGCTTTAAATATTTTAGAGTAGGATATCATCAGAGCCACCCCGTGCAATAACAATCTCACCTGAATCCTCTAAGCGACGAATAACGGACACAATTCTTCCTTGTGCTTCCTCAACAACTTTGACACGAACTGGACCAAGAAACTCCATTTCCTCCTGAAAACTTTCAGCCATACGAGAGGACATGTTGGCCAATATAACTTTTTTCACTTCAGGACTAGAAGCTTTCAATGCAAGGATTAAGTCCTGATTATCAACTTCTTGAATAACCCGTTGAATGGCTCGACGATCAAGGTTAATAATGTCTTCAAAAATAAACATCCGCTTTTTAATTTCATCCACTAGATCATTGTCTTGCTCGTTTAAGTGCTCTAATATACTTCTCTCTGTTGTTCGGTCCACACCGTTTAGGATGTTGACAATTGATTCAATTCCACCGACTATTGTGAAATCTTGACGGATTGTCGAAGCTAACCGTGTTTCTAATATATGTTCAACTTCCTTAATGACATCTGGGGAAGTCTGCTCAAGCAACGCTATCCGTCTTGCCACATCTGATTGCAGTTCAACAGACAGGGAAGAAAGAATCATCGATGCCTGTTTTGGCTCTAAATGGGCTAATACAAGTGCAATCGTTTGTGGATGCTCATTTTGCAGAAATTGATAGATTTGGACAGGATCAATTCTTCGCGCAAAATCAAACGGTTTTACTTGTAACTGTGACGTTAATCTTATAATGATTTGCTGAGCTCTTTCCTTGCCTAATGCTGACTCTAACACATTTTGTGCATAGTCGATCCCACCCATTGACAAATAATCCTGCGCAACACACATTTCGTGAAATTCCTTTAATACTTCATTCTTATCTTGACTGTCAACCCTGTGGACATTCGAGATAGCAAGCGTTAATTGTTCAATTTCTTCATCTGGTAAATGCTTAAATACCTTTGATGAAGCTTCCTGTCCCATAGCTATAAGAAGAATTGCTGCCTTTTGCCTACCAGTCAATTTTGCCATGAAGCTATACCTCCTCTTCATTAAGCCAAGTACGAATCATTTTTGTGAAATCCTCTGGCCTTTGATCGAGTAGTTTTTTCAATTGAGCATCAACACCCATTTCTTGTTCAGCGAAATATTCCAGGTCTTCATTAGGTAGTGAATGTTGTACAAATGGAAAATCTTCAAGCTCATTCTCTGCTCTCTTTCTTTTCCGCATCCACCACAAAACAATGCCCCCTACTAATAGGACAAATGCTGCTACACCTCCTGCGATATAAGGCCATACAAGTGCTTTTTCACTATTTTCGGTCGTGTTTTCGGCAAATTTATGAGGAAAAATGGTAATTCGCTGATCTACCTGTTCGTCCGTTAACTCTGGATGCCCTAACGCGGTTCTTACTGTATTGGATACAACGTTACGGATATTATCTAATGTTTCCTGGGGCAACTTATTTGACGATGATGTGTTTGATTCCACCCCAACATTGATAGTAATATCATCAATGACATAAGGACTTTTCTCTATTTGATTGTTAATGCGGTTAACTTCATAGTTCATTTTTTCTTGGAGTTCTTCATACGAACTATCACCAGAAGATTCTTCGCCTACATAACCAGGAATATCTGTTTCACCAGTTCCGACAACACCTCCGGCATTAGTATCATTACCGTTAGATGTAACAGAATTCTTTTCAGAGCTAATCACAATTCCTTCATTATTTTCAGTTGTAGGCTTAACTAAATTTTCTTCTGTTTTGACTTTATCGAAATTGACTTTGACAAACGTTTGCACATACACCTTACCAGGTACCTAGAAGAGTCCCTAGCAAGCTTTGTAGACTCTTTTGGATATCCTGTTCGATATCCTTTTGAATTTTTCGTTGTTTATCATATTTATCTAGTGATTGATCATCACTTGCATCCTCTTGCGCCAATGTCTCACTATACTGGTTCATTATCGTAATATTTTCGATTGGCAGATTCGGTACACTTTTAGATACTAGTGTATAAAGTGCCTGTATTTGCTTCGAATCCAGCTTTAAGCCTGGCTCTACTTCCACCATGACAGAGGCACTGGAGCTTTCTTCTTCATCCTGCCTAACAAATACCGAATCCTCAGGTAATGTCAAAATCACTTCCGCGTTTTCAATTCCATCTACATACTTAAGGATACTTGCTAGTTTATTTTGCATCGCTTCCCGTTCAAGGATGTCATATTGCCGATCCGTAGCCCCAAATGATAGATTTTCACTGAAAACATCATAATTAATTTTGTTATCTTTTGGATAACCAGCAGCAGCAAGGTCGACCAATAGTTCTGGTGCTTCCTTTTTTGGAACCTGCAGCATCGTCCCATCTTCGGATAGTTTATAGTCCGTAAAGCCTTGCTTGTCCAATTCCGCTTTTATATCGCCGACTTCTCGCTGTGATAATTGCCCGGTATACAATGGCACATATTGTGGCCGCGATGCAATAAAAATAAAGGTAGAAAGGACAGCAATAAGAAACAAAAAAGTTCCAATAATAAGACCTTTTTGTTTCGAGCTACGAGCACTCCAATAGCCACTGAATGCTTCTCTTGTTTGTTTGATTTGATCTATCCATGATCGGTTCATTTCTCACCCAGCTCAGCTTTCTATCATTCTTTAAAATTGCATACGCATTGTTTCTTGATAGGCTTCTACCGCCTTATCTCTTATAGCAACGGTTAACTCCAAGGCAATTTTGGATTGCTGTGAGGCAATCATAACATCATGCACATTATCAATCTTGCCAGCAGCAACCTGTGCTGTTAACTCTGAAGCTTTGTTTATTGTCGAATTTACATTTTCCATATAGCCTTTGAGGACGTTTGCAAACGACGTCTTTGATCCAGTCTCCACTTCCACCTTTTGGAATGGATTTTGATTCATTTTAACTATTCCACTTGCTATTGACGAAACTTCCATTTATTCTGCTCCTATCGCCCTATTTCTAACGCTTTTAACATGAGGGATTTTCCAGTATTAAATGCTGTAACATTGGCTTCATATGCTCTAGATGCAGACAGTAAATCAACCATCTCTTTAGATAAATCAACATTCGGAGTCCGTACATACCCTTCAGCATTTGCATCTGGATTGGTTGGATCAAATTCAACATTAAACGGAGTCTGGTCCTCGACAATTTGCGTTACCCTTACTCCTTGTAACTGTGCAGAATTTCGCGATTGCTTATTCATTTCCCCCTGTAATATCTGATTGAATGATTTTTCTCGTGGTTCCATAGCGACCATTTTACGACGGTATGGTTCCCATTCACCATTCACAAACTTTCCCCGTGTCGAAGAGGCATTGGCTATATTGGATGAAGTAACATCCATCCGCAACCGTTGAGCAGTTAGCGCGGATCCACTGATGTTTAATGAATCAAACATATTTGTTAACTCCTTCCTTTAATAGCATAAGATAAGTTCGAGAATTGACCTGAAATTTGTTGGGAGAGCATGTAATACCATAGGGAGTTTTTACCCATTTGCGTCATCTCCTGGTCAATATCTACATTATTTTTATTATTTTGCATTACTGTTTCGGTGTTCTCGATTATTTTTGGTTCTGGTATACTAGCATCTTTTCCAATTGCTATATGGCGAGAATTGGTTTGAAATCCAACGAAACTGGATTGCTTAGATAAATGTTTGTTTAATATATCCTCAAACGCAACTTGCTTTGCTTTATATCCCGGCGTCTCCGCATTGGCAATATTGTTTGAAATAACCTGTTGACGCATACTTGAAGCATCTAACGCTGATTTTAGGAGGTTAATATTATTCAAAATCATTCCACCTCATTAAGTTTTTGTTAGTTTTTTAGTTATTTTGATTATATTTGACATGCATTATTATCAATATACTATAAAAAAAGGAAAAAAATCTATGATTTTTTTAGTCACAAATACTTTTAAGGTAACGATAAATAATTAAGATTGAATTGGACTTTAAATTATTCCTTCTAGAGCAATTTTCCAAATGGCAAATAACTTCAATTTTAGCCAATATTTATCGTGTTATAATATTTAGTAACTCCATTCACCCAATTATTATTTAAACCAGTCGGATCATTTGCGGCACCGATAGGTGCGTACTTTGCCCCAATCGTAGAAATACTAGTTAAGCCTTTCTTTACATAGTTCTCACTTACATTTCTGGCCATATCCATTATGCTTTCTTGAACAGTAGCATAGGACTTCAACCCATTTTTACCCATCATTCCAGCAATATTATTTTTTTCCTCTGCTGCACGAGATTTACCATTTCCCGTTTCATGTTGGGATATCGCCACTAAAAGAGAAGGGTCCACATTATATTTTTGTCCCGCATCTATAAACGTCTGTCCCATACCACTTAACTTTCCTTTTAACACCTTATCAATATTAACTGCAGAGATAGAATTAGATCCAATGCTTAATAACTGATTTTGTGTGATATAATTTTCTGTTGTAGCAATAGGGAAAGTTTGATAAGAAACCCCATTTTGTATCCCTATATCAGACAGAAATATATCGATATTCCCCTGTTCTGTGTTTTGTGATCCTTGTTGTTGCGTCAGAAGCTGGTTTAACACAGTTGAAAAAAATGAACTAAACTGAGCTGACTCTGACATTTGCGATCTTATTTTCTCATTGCGAGATAAGGTATTAGTAAGCATAATTTTTGTTAGTAAATCATCACCAATGATCAATTTCCAGCATCCCTCTCAACGTAATTATTTAGAATCTGTAAGAAAAAAATGCGCGAACACGTATATAATTTTGTGTTCCGCGCACTTAAATAGGACTATTTTGATTATTAATTCCTTTTTAAAGAGTTCCTTCAAACAGCATTTTTATTTCACTTATACTTTCATCAGGCAGCCTCAATAAATATTGAAGCTGCCCATCCATAATTTCGCCTTCTGCTAAAATAATCGTGCTTGGCTCTTGTTCTTTGCTTAAAGCCAATATCTGTCTTCCTTTGTATACGATATTTTTCAGCATGTAATATGTATCGTTAATTGGATTGCTACATACAGTAATTTTAATAGGATATTTGAAATAAGGTTTAGTATTTTTATATTCAAAAAAATTATAGATTTGACCACTGTTATGCGTTTGTCCATTTCTAAGTCTACGCATGAATTTCTTCCTCTCTCAAATGACCATTATAAAAGAGCGGAATCGTTCTTCTCTAGTTGAAGTAATTTCAAAAAAGAACTTCCTTTATGCTTCGTGAAATAAGAAAATATTTTTTTGTTAACAACCATTATTATAAATGATATAGTTGTAATTATTTTGCAATAATTGTTACGAAATTGTGCAAAAATATCCCACTACATCAAAAACGCGGATATTAGTAAATGCCCTATTTCTTTGCATCTACAAATATTCCGCTACTTTGATTACTATATGGTTGAAACTTTTTCGAAACTTGTTTATTTATTTTTCTTTGGTTTATAAGGAATTTCGTATGTTCAAGATTCACTGTTAATTTCGTTGTTAAGTCGTGATTCATTATGGCGATTTTTTCAAGCATCGTAGTTGTTTCATTTGAATATCGGAAGGTAGAATCTTCACTCTTTATCTGATCTACTTTGTCCATTATGTTATTTCGTTTGATAAGTAACTTGTCAAGTTCTTCGTAGTTTTCCCGTTCAAATTCCTTGTTCATTGCTAATGTAATTTCATATAATGTTGCTATCAATTCTTTCATACATTCAGCCCTAAATTTTTGTTTTATTCATTTTCATTGCATCTGACCACGTTTTCTGTAATTCTAAAGCAAACTCTTCTACTTCATCAAACAACTCTACTTTTTTATTAAAGTTCGCTTCTATTAATCGGGTTTTCATAAAATCATATAATGACATAAGCTTATCCGAAACTTCGTATCCTGCTTTTAGTGTGACCATTAACTCAGTTAATATATTTTGAGCTCTTAAATTATTATGATGACTTCCTTCAAGATTCTTATTTTGAAGTTCTATTTTTGATAAGCGGATATACTTAACTAGGCCTTGATAAAGCATAAAGGTTAATTCTTCTGGCCGCGAAGTCGTAACAGCTTGTTTTTGATAGCTTTGGTATGGATTTCGTACCGTCATAACGCAAGGCTCCTTCACGTTTAATTTATCATCCTTCTTTTATTATCGGATACTAAAAAGAATTGTTTAGAGAGTTGATTTCGGAGATTTTTAAAATAGGGCTAACTAATCGTTCATCTACAATTTGCTTAAGGTTGCGTTATTAATTATAACGACAGCGGATAGAAAAAAGCTACCCATTTTTTGAATAGCTTTTCAATATGAGTTGAAGTGTCAAATTAAACCGTTCTGCTAATTTGATCGAGATACGCAGGTTTTTCTAAAACAGAATTAAGTCTCTGATTAAATGATTTTAAGTTTTGAATTTTTGCAACATCGCTCAACTGGTTAAAAGCACTAACCTCATTCGCAATGTTCAAGATCGCTTTTTGCAATTCTTCATTTCGTTTTTTTTCCTGTGCTAATTGTCTTTCTTTTTGCTTAAGTTTTTCCTGAAGTTCAGCCTTTTCTTGAATAATTTCATTTTTAATATTTTCAAATGTAGTAACATCGTCAAGATTCTGAAGTGCCATATCACTTAGCTGGTATAAACTCCGGAGCAAATCATTTAGATTTAGACCAGGAAGCTGTTGGATGTTCGTAATGAATCCTGATAAAACATCTAATAAATCATCTTCCTTTGTCGTTGTAACCTGACATACCTTTTGTTCAGGTTGGATTTGGGGAATTAATTCAGTATAAATAACCGGGATTTTCATCTCTGGAATTGTCGTAAATTGATAATTTTGCTGTCTGTCATCTGGATCCTTTTTCCCTTGCTTTTTCAAAAGGGTATAGTATTTATAATTAACAGACTGGTAGCCACGGTTTAACAATTGCGCAATTTCCTCCAATATTTCTGTAATATTTATTGCACCTTCATCTTGTCGGTCATTTAAATATTGAAACATAAACTCTATTTCGTTTTTTGTCCATTTACGATTAATTTTTTTGGATTCATTTTGAGGTAATTCCTCATCTGATATATTTAAGTTTAGCTTTTTTAAATGAGCTAAATAAGAGGCCAATATACCTTCTTTTAAACCATTTATTTTTTCAATTTCATCAATCAACTCAACGTTTACCGATTCCAAATCTTTAACCTTTAATGCATCTTTCATTTGAAATATCGCAGTTCTTAAACTCACAACAATCCCTCCTTCGAACATTTTTAATGTTCCATTACAGATGTCCAATAGAATTTTTGATGTCAATCAAACTCGATTATATATTTCGATAAAGGTTCATTTTTTATTTCCGTATGTAGAAAATAATTTTTTTGGATTAATAAACATCACATTTCTTGATGAAAACTAGGTAAAAAGTCTTATTAATTTTGAATATTACATAAATATTATAGATTTTCAAACCAAACATGTAAAGTTTTACATCAAAATAAAAATTCGAACAAACTTAAATAATCCAAATACAACCGCATTTACAGTGGTGAATTTGGATTATTTCTATAAAATTATTAAGGATGTAAGAATATTATTAGATTACTATTTCCGTCTTTTAAGAAGCCGCATTTGTCTTTGTTGTTCAAAGCAAGATTGAACGATTTTGGTTTGATCTTGCGGATCAATTTCAATAAATTGCATCGCAAAATATTTTAATCCTTTAATTTCGTGATCATAGACCCGTCTTATTTCACCTTGAAAGGTAACAAACTCGATCTCATGCGTTTGAACATTCGGGACAACCACTGTCCCAGTCATAATTTCGCCTTCCTTAAGATCGGTTTTATCACTCCCTGAAAACAGTAACCCACCTGCACTTACATTGACCGTGGTATATTCAATATCGTTTAACAAAAGCTTTAGATTAAGATTTACCCGAAAGTTTTCTCTACGTTGTATTTTAATTATCTGTTTTTCATGAGGTTTTCGGATTATATATAAAGGGATATTATCTATTTTTTTACCAATAATCTCTGATGGAAATCTAAACATGTCATCGCCTGTACGAAAAGTGACATCGATTTCCATTCCATTGGGTAATATCCCTATTTGATCAACCATTGGGATCCCTATAAGTATTTCATTTTCTCCGTTTTCAGCTATGATTGTTTTAAAAGATATGTTTTTATCGACAACATCAATTAAAATTTGCTGGTTAACTTTTGGATACATGCTTTCCCCCTGCTTTATTTTGATTTATATATAAAGGCCCTTTGAGAAAAATAGTAAGTCTCTAAAATAAGAAAAAGGCTAACAAAAAAGAAAGTAATGTAATACAAACTTTTACTGTCAGCATCAATTATTGGTTGTATTTTATTTCAAGAAATCGAGTAATGTTGGTTGAATAATTCGAGCCCCAGCAGAGAGTGCTGCACTGTGAACATTTTCTTGCGCTTTCAAGTCAATAATTACTTGGGAAATATCTACATCTTCTTCAGAAGACAATAACTTGGTAGTTGATACTTCGAGCGCCTCGACCTTCGATGTACTTAACTCAAGCCGATTCATTCTTGCTCCTAATTCAGAACGCTCTTTTAATATATTATTAATCTGACTATCTAGTTTATCTAAATGGTTCGATTCACCGTTGCTACCATCAGAAGATTCGAAATAATTAACAATATCAGTAAGCACTTTAAAAATTCCGCCCTCACCATCATTATTAAACACATCGGTTCCTAAAACATTAATTTGAATAGAGTTAGTTTGTCCTACTTGTAGTTCTAGTTTTTCCTGATTATTATTAATAAATTCCTTTTGGTTACTAGGATCATTTGCCGTTACTCTATATGGCGGTGTCTTTACGTCAGTTCCTGCAAAAATATATCTTCCAGCAATTTGTGAGTTAGAAATCTCCCCAATATGTTCTTTTAATTGTTTAATTTCTTCAGAGATGGCACGTCTGTCATTTGAATCATTTGTATCACTTAAACCTTGGACGGTTAGTTCCCGAACACGCTGTACTACTGTATTAATCTGATCCAGCGCTTCATCAGTCGTAGACATCCACGAAAGACCATCTTCTAAATTCCTCTTAAATTGTTCGACTTCACTTAATGATGAGCGATAATACATACTTCTAACAGCTGTTACAGGATCATCTGATGCCTTATTAATCTTTTTACCTGTAGATAACTGATCCATATATTTATTCATCGAAGAATTGCTTCGTTGTAAGTGATATAACATATTTGAGTTTAGCATATTTTGTGTAACACGCATTGTATTTCATTCCCCCTTACAATCCTACCCTACCCATACCGTTAATTACTTTATCTAGACATTCATCCACAGAAGACACGACACGAGCCGCAGCATTGTATGCTTGTTGAAACTTAATCATATTGGCCATCTCTTCATCAATCGATACTCCTGAAATCGATTGGCGACGATTCTCAATTTGTTTAATAATGCCCTGTGAATTATCGAACATTCGTCCTGCTTCCTGAGAATCAATCCCAAGTTGACCAATAATGTTTCGATAAAAATCATCCACAGTTGATGAGGATTCTGGAAAATTAAGATTTTTCGTTAATAATACATCTGCAATCGCTTTTGCGTTTTCCCCGTTTCCAGTTGAAGCAATGTTAGTTGCTGGATCTTTCTGAGCTGCTGCTATCAAATCTAGCGATTCCATAATTAAGGGATTTACGGTTAAATCCTTTGCAGAGCTTCCTGTGAAGAAATCAACCTTTGTCGTTGTAGCATTGTTAATATTATCTAAACTCTCACCATTTTGGTGTGCTTCATTTATCGCGTTAGCGATCGTCATTGCGTAATCATTTAGCTTATTTTTAATATAAGGAATTGTGGATTCGGAGCCCCCACCTTCAATTCCGTACGATTCAATCCGTCCTAATAATTCTCCAGTACCAAGGTTGATCTTCTTATCACCGAGCATGATACTGTCAGGATTTACAAGCCCTGATGTTTGATCAAATTCAACAGTCAGTGTATTTGCCGTTTTGCCTTGAACTAAAGTTCCTCCACCAACTGAAATATCAACCATTCCATTTGTTGATTTATTCACCTTAACATCGACGATTTTTGATAACTGATCAATTAGTAAATCCCGTTGATCGAATAAATCATTCGGCTCATAGCTATTGGCTACTAGACGAGATATTTGATCATTTAAACTACCAATTTGGGTAGCTAAGGAATTAACCTCATCCCTCTTCGTCACAATAACATTCTTCAGGTCTGTCTGCATCTGATCCAAAGAATCCACAACATACTTAAAGGTTTCAGTCATAGCAACTCCCCTTTGGCGAACCACTGCTCGAGCAGCTGCACTATCCGGATCCTTTGCTAGCTCCTGCCAACCCTTCCAAAATTCATTCAATACATACGATAAACCTTCATCAGAAGGCTCATTTAAAATTTCTTCAATTTTCGATAGCGATTCACTTTTGGCTTCCCAGTATCCTGAATTTTTAGTTTCATTTCGCAATTGAACATCTAGATAATCTTCCCTTAAACGCTCAATTTGGCTTACTTCTACACCGGTTCCTAATTTATAGGAAGATGATCCTGTTACAGAAATGGCATTGGTTGCATGCAAGTCTACTCTTTGCCTCGTGTATCCAGCGGAGTTTGCATTGGAAATATTGTGTCCAATTGTTGATAAAGCAGTTTGCTGTGCCATTAGTGCACGTTTCCCTAACTCAAGACCGTGAAAAGTTGAAGTCATAATGATTTTCCTCCGTTTCAAGAACAATGAATGAATTTCCGCACTACTTTGACTTATGCATGGAATAGGTCCTATTTCCTTACCATAATCTTAAACCTTCGCATCCAATAGTCTGGCATATCCATTCTTTGATTTTGGCCCATACCCCACATCGGGTTCCTTTTGGACAAACATCCCGATAGAGTAATTAAGATAAGAAAGGGCTGTTTCAATTAATTGTTGATTTCCCTTATTAATATTTGCAATTTCCTGAACAAGACTGCGAAGCTTCTTTGCGATTGTATTTAAAGTATTTTTTATCTTAGTATTATCCTGTAATTGAACAATTTCCTCTAGCGTAAATGAAATTCCAGCATAACCGTTTTTCTCAAGATGCTCTTTGGCAAACTGTTTCCTTTGCACTTCCAATTTTTCAATTTCCATCGCAAAGGAATTTTCACGGTGAGTTATATTAAAAAGGGACTGATGATCCCCTGCTATAAGAACATTTCTCTTTTCTTTCGTTAACTCTAGCAAACGAGTATGCGCATCAACCATTAAAACCAATATTTCAATTAGTTTTTTTAAAGAGTCCATTCCTATTTCTCCTGTTTTCTGTCTGAATTCCAAAAATTGATTAACTTTCCGGCAACTTCATTACTGTCAACCTTGTAATTCCCATCCGAAATGAGTTGTTTCAATTCCTGCACTCGTACTTTATGTTGAGCTTGTTCTGTCATTTTTGCTTGAGAAATTTCTCGTCCGATCGATGAAATCGTTACATCCGCTGAGGAAGGTGACTTTTTTGTAACATTTGTTGTGTTAGTATTCTTTTGTTGATTTTGGTAGGAATAAATTCCATATTTCATATTATCAATTCTCATTAACTAGTCGCCTCCTATTCTATTTTTTATATTATCGACTGTTTTGAAAAAAAGTTTAGACTTCTTTTTTAATAAATAAATTATCCTATAACATCGACTTTTAGTTCCGGCCATTGACTCATATAGACTTCTGTTTTTCCTGGTGTATAATTATGAACTGGCTTTTGTTGAACGACTTCAATTTCAGTCCCACCCTCTTGCCAATCGATTTTAAGGTCTGAAGGGGTATAGCGAATTTGGACCGATCCATAGCTGGGAATAAAGGCAATATTGAAGTCAAGTGGCTCTTTAAGATTCTTTTCTATCGCGATTGCCACAATGGCATCCGTTTTTCCTTTGATGTTTGCTAAGCGATCACCTTTTTGTGCAATCATAGCAATTGCCTCAAAAGCTTGTTGTTTTCCATACTCCGCAGAATCCTGAGAGAATACACTAGGGCTCTTACAGTTTAACTCATTCCTTGCTTGCTCTTGATCTATTTCTAAAATGGATGGTGTTCGTTCAATCATCATTTTTGCAGGAGATTGTTTAATAGACATTTCGGCGATAGGTTGTTCGATTTCCTGTACAGGTTGAGATATTCTAAGTCCAATTTTTCCATAAGTTTGTTGTAGTTGGATTTGAGGGAGTTGCATATTCTTCCTCCTGTTCAATTAAAAGGTTTCATTTTTATATTACTATAATATCGACAAAATACACATAGTGTTTAAGATGCGCGAGCTGAACTATAAAGTCGACAGTCAGAAGGAAGCTCCAGCCAAGGTTGCCAAGGACTTCTTAGTACAGGAAGGGTTATTGGATTAACAAAATGGGATATTCCTTTATTAGGAATATCCCATTTTTTAATCATTCATAAAATGTAAGACGCGATCGTAGGCCATTTCATTGCCAATGACGAGCAGGACGTCACCTTCAAGAACCAATGCATATGGTCCAGGGGAAATGATGAGCTCTCCCCGCCTTTTTATGCCAATCACCGTACCGCCAGTATTTTGCCAGAACATCAGGTCAGAAATAGTTTTCCCGATATGGCTGCAGCCAACTTTTACCTCGACTTCGAGCGGAGCAAGTGGATTTGTGTGGCGGAGCTTAACTGAGTAATCGGTGATTTTCCTGAGCGTATCATATAATTGATCATCAAGACTTTCACGTTCAGAAATTAGCGTATTCATTTGCTTTTCCAATTCATGAATACTTTCAAGGCTTGAAAATCGATTTATATATTTAAACGCATTTTCACGTGAAGAAATAACGATTCCACTACCCTTCGTGGATTGGACAATTTCAACATCCTCTAAAATTTTAATTGCCCTTCGCACAGTCTCAGGTGAAACCTTGTAGTCGCTTGCCAAGGTTGATCTTCCGTGAATCTTTTCACCTTCTTTAAATTTTCCATCGTAGATGCGATTGGCAAGGTCAATTGCTATTCGCTCGTATGTGGGTATTTTTGGCTTTTGCACCCATCCTTCACCACCATCAAAATTGTAAAAAACAATGACTCCAGTTGTCATTTCAATACTTTTCACTATACTCTTTTCATTTAGAGTTTGCGAGTACATTTTTCAAAAACGTTTTGATAAATGGTACAGTCAGAATTTTTAATAGTCCATTCAAGATCATGTGTATAAGGAAACGTATTCGATCAACCAAACACTGTGGAGAACAAAAATAAAGGTATACAGTCCAGTTGCCACATAAGTAATGACTTTTGAAGATTTTGACTTAGGAACTCTTTTAAAAATGATAAATAAATACAGACAAAAGGATAGGATAAACTTTGAAAACAAAAAGATTAATGGATGTATGTTATATAACTTCTCCATAATTGGATTCATCTCACCAATTATGGAATATTCCAGTCCAAAAAATGTGAGAACGGCATCAAGAATATTTAAAGCTGATAAATAGTGAAATAAATAATTCAAAATCCCACCCCTTTTGTTGTTCTTTATAAAGAATATTACCCCCATAAAAAAACCTATATGCTTGAATACTATAGAGAACAAACATATAAGATCACGTCATTATTTTTGTATTCGGAGTATTTTACAGAATAAAGAACGTTCTTTTTTAAGAACCCTCCTCTATTATATATCCAATTAATTGATTTGAAAATTATTAACATTTTTATTAAGGAAGGTGGTAGGCATTGCTAGGTAAACAAATAAAAAATTTAAGAGAACAACATGGCTACTCGATTACAGAACTTGCTAAGCTTGCAAATGTTTCTAAATCCTATTTAAGTCTAATTGAACGGGACATTAAGAAGAATCCATCCCTTCTGTTTTTAGATAAAATGGCAAAAACATTAAATACGAATATCGAGTATCTACTTGGCACAGACATGGATGATAAACAAAAAAATCGTAATTCCGATTTAGATAATGATTGGACAGATTTAATTTTGTTGGCGATTAATTCAGGAGCCTGTAAGGTTGAATTTAGGAACTATCTAGATACAATCAAATGTCAAAAAAATAAAAAACAAGGTGTATAACCCTTTTATGGTTGGATTTAATCCACAAGGGCTATGCACCTTGTTTTTTTATGAACATTAATGGGTAAAGGAATTAAATGGTTTTGCACCCAATTTTATTTGGACTTGTGACCCAGTCATTCCCAGCCTCATATCATAGGGTAAAATGCCTAAGTTTATCATTTATGATTTTCAGAGTACTTCTTATATATCTGTTTGCTGATTGCAACAACTACTGCAGAAAATTGGACTCAGGCGGTACGATAAAGGAGTTGTTTTTCTTGAAAAAACTAATTATTCTAGCGATCATCGGGCTTTGCGCACAGTTAGTTGATGGTTCACTTGGTATGGCCTATGGTGTAACCTCCACTTCCCTTTTATTAATGTTTGGAATTGCACTGGCAGCAGCGTCTGCCTCCGTTCATTTAGCAGAAGTTGTTACCACAGCTGCCTCCGGAGTATCGCACCTCCGATTTGGTAACGTTGATAAAGGAATTGTAAAAAAATTAATCATCCCAGGTTCAATTGGTGCATTCATTGGCGCGATTTTTTTAGGAAGCATCCCTGGAGATATCATAAAACCCTATGTTTCAATATTTCTCCTTGGGTTAGGCTGCTTTGTCATTTACCGATTCTTATTTAGAACGAATACCGCTCAGCAAAAAATGGAGACGAATGTAAATAAAAAGTTCTTCATTCCACTAGGATTTATTGCAGGTTTCTTTGATGCAACAGGAGGAGGCGGCTGGGGGCCAATTGCCACACCTGGTATTATTGTCAAAAAATAATCTTGAAACACGCAAAGTAATTGGTTCTGTTGATACGAGCGAATTTGCGATTGCCATCTTTTCATCGCTTGGATTTTTCATCTCATTAGGATGGAGTCAAATCAATTTCACTTGGGTTTTTGCCTTAATGATTGGGGGAATTATTGCCGCTCCAATTGCGGCATGGCTCGTAAAAATCATCCCATCAAATCTGCTTGGGATTTTAGTTGGAGGAATGATTATTCTCACTAATGTGAGAACACTAATGCTCACCTTTAATCTTTCCCCATCTACTATGGTTGGCATCTATGCAATCCTCGTCATCCTTTGGTTTATCGGAGTCGCCATCGTAGTAAGAAACCTCAGAAAATGCAAAATACAAAATGAAATAGCCTGATAAACAGGTTTAGAGGACGTTTCCACAATCTCGTTCGTGGTTTCATTCATTGACGCAGTAAAGCGCCGGGGACAGTCCCCCAGCGCTTTACTGCGTCAATGGCTTGTTCGATTTAGGCACCTTTGACTTGTTTTTGAATGAATGGTTTTTTGTATGATTTATGAAGGAGCGCACCGAACGAAGAGGCTAATACTTGTTGAAATAGCATCCCGATGACAACCGGAACCGCTACTGCTGGGTCAAAATAGGCAACGGCAAGAACGGCCCCAGCACTAATGTTTCTCATCCCACCCGTAAACATTAAGGAGGTGACATCCTCCCTGCTCCATTTTAAAAGCTTGCCAATGAGAACGGAAATGATATAGCCTGATGCAGACACCGTTAAAGAAAGAGCGGCAATCATAAACAATTTCAAATCAACCTGTTTTAAATATGGCGAAACAACTGAACTATTAATCATAACCACCGCTGCTAATCCAAGCTTGGAAAACGGAGCTAATGGAATTCCGAGTTTCTGCTTTATTTTTCCCTTTGTTAGTTCATTTAACAGCATCCCTATTAATGATGGGAGCACAACCATTCCAACTAATCCTTTCATCATTCCAAACACATCAATGACTACTGACTCTCCTGCAAACAATGATACGCTGTAAGGAACAACAAACGGGGATAGAAAAGTATCGACCAGTATAATCATTAAGGCTAACGCCGTATTACCGCTATAGACAGATACCCAAATGACACTCGTTATGCCAGTTGGAATGAGAGTGGCTAAAATAATTCCCGTAATCGTATGTGCATCTCCACTAAAGGTGAGGTGTCCTAAAAGAAGCGCCCACAACGGCATGATGACATGAAGAATCAGAAGGACAGTAAACAAGCGCATTGGGTGAAGCACGACATCCTTTAATGATTTTATATTGGAGCCTAAACTTCCAATGAAGGTCATGATTGCAAAAATCCATGGTACTAAGAATGAGTAGGACTTTAATCCATCTGCTAACAACACACCGATTATTACACTCACGGGGGTAATAATTGGCATCATTCGCTCCATGATTCGATTTAGAGAAACTAACATGATTTAAATCTCCCTTGCTTCTATGTTTCAAATAATAAACACCATTTTACTCCTTTCTTATCAAATTGAACAGAATAACAAATCAATCATTTACCGCAGTAACGCAGTGGGGGACAGTCCCCCACTACGTTACTGCGGTAAATGATTGTGTTCTTTGTTACATTTTTCACATTTTGGACACACTTTCCTTTTGATTGTGACAGGAATCACCCTGTTTGTTCTCGTATACTATTATGTACTGAATTAATAGGAGGATGACATATGAATAATCAACTAGCAAATGTCCTTAATAAACAAATCGCAAACTGGTCTGTTTTGTACACGAAATTACATAATTTTCACTGGTATGTAAAAGGTGAGCAATTCTTCACTTTGCATGTGAAGTTTGAGGAATTATATAATGAAGCAGCCCTACATGTTGATGTAATCGCTGAGCGATTACTAGCTATTGGCGGTCAACCTGTAGCGACGATGAAAGAAAATCTTGAGCTTGCTTCTGTTCAGGAAGCAACAGGATCTGAATCATCACAAGAAATGGTTCAAGCGATTATCAATGATTTCTCTATTATCATTGGTGAACTAAAAGAAGGCATGAGCTTAGCTGGCGAAATCGATGACGAAACAACTGGGGATATGCTCCTTGCCATCCACTCCAGGTCTTGAAAAGCATGTTTGGATGCTAACAGCCTACTTAGGCAAAACAATTTAATAGTCGATTAAACAACACTGGTCCAACATATCTATTCATGTTGGACCTTTCTCATATCTGAAAAACATTATTTATAATAATTATTAAAAAGGATTGACTTTAATTATTGTAACGATTATTATTTTTACTATAGAACAATATATGGAAACATCATTCATGAATTCTAATATCAAACAGCATCAATGATTTACAATAAGCGATAAAAGTTCTACAGATAGATAGGAGGATTTTCACTATGTCACAGTTTGAAATTATCGTCTATAGCAGTACAGGTTGTCCTCATTGCGAAAAAGTAAAAGCATTCTTAAAAGAATGGGGCTTTGAATACGAAGAACGGAACGCTTCGATTCATAAGCAATATTTCGATGAATTAATGGAAAGAAAAATTATGGGTACTCCAGCTACATTGATTAACGGCAAACTTGTCCTTGGATTCCAAGAGAAGAAATTAAGAAGGCTATTAGAAATTACTGAAGATCAGGCGCCAACAGCGGCTGCCGCTCCTACTCCTGAGCTAGCAGCAGAAGGAAGCGCAGAATCTGATTCGACTTTTAAAACGGTCACACCAGAAATTCTTGATCAAGTATATGATTTTGTAACAATTGGCGGCGGTCCCGCTGGTGCATCTGCAGCTGTTTACGCAGCACGCGGTAAATTAAAGACTCTAGTCATTGATAAGGCGCCGAAAGCTGGAACGCTAGCCATTACACATAAAATTGCCAACTATCCTGGCGTACGTGAAGAACTTACGGGTCTTGAACTATTAAATCGCATGCAAGCACAGGCAAAGGATTTTGGTTCTGAATTTGTTCGGACAACCGTTTTGTCTGTTGATTTTACAGATGACATTAAGAAGATTGAAGTGGCTGAAGGAACGATTAAAGCGAAAAGCGTTTTTATTGGTGTCGGTGCAAAAGCCCCTTCTAGCAAAATTACGGGTGAAGAAGAATTTACTGGTCGCGGTGTAAGCTATTGCTCCACTTGTGATGCAGCCTTTTATCAGGATCGCGTCGTGGCGGTGGTTGGTGATAATGAGGAAGCCATTCATGAAGCTGAGGTTCTTGCAAAATATTGTAAAACGGTTAAGCTTTTAGTACCAACCACACAAGTGAAAGGTGAAGCAGACCTATCTTCTTTGGAAAGCAAGCCAAATGTTGAAATATACAAGCGCTATCGCTTAAAAGAAATCAAAGGAAACGATAGTGTTGAGAAAATCGTTCTACTTGATGATCAAAAAACAGAACAAACCTGGGATGTTGATGGCGTGTTCCTATATCTAGGTGGAATGAAGCCTGGTACTGACTTCTTAAAGGATGCTGTCAAGCGCGATGAAGAAGGCTATATCCTTGTCGATGACCTTCTCCGCACAAATGTCGATGGTGTTTTCGCTGGTGGCGATGCTCGAAGAACTCCAATCAAACAAGCAGTTATTTCAGCTGCTGATGG
This sequence comes from Bacillus sp. T3, assembly GCF_033449965.1. Lineage (NCBI taxonomy): Bacteria > Bacillati > Bacillota > Bacilli > Caryophanales > Bacillaceae > Bacillus > Bacillus sp. T3. The sequence goes on along the minus strand of NZ_CP137761.1, from coordinate 930,541 downwards.
AGCAATTGCCGCACTAAGCGCGGAGCAGCATGTAAACAAACGTTCAAAGCTTCGTCCTCAATATAGCTAATACAGTTTTGTTTTAATCAAAGAAGGGCTCCAAAAAGTCAGTTATTAGACTTTTTGGAGCCCTTTAATCGATGATTATCTAGCAAATACATGATTTCCGATTTTTGCTGTAACTGGACGAGATGCAACCCAAGAATTTGTAGCAGTATTAGGATTGTAGAAAAATAGAGAACCGTTTCCTTTTCCCATTAATGCAATCGCTTCATTAACTGCTCTTTTAGAAGCATAATCGGCAGGCTGATTGATTTGACCGTTTGCTACAGGGGTGAAGGCATAATATCCATTTGAAATTTGATAAATGACTTCCCTTATCGTATTCGGGAATTGGTCACTTTTTACACGGTTGAGCACAACAACAGCAACGGCAACCTTCCCTGCATAAGGCTCACCAACTGCCTCTGCACGAACCAATCGTGCCAATAAATCCTTATCTGCTGCTGAAATAGGGGAATTTGGTAGAGTCATATACTGACCAGCTATTAGTGGCTTACTACCATTAGTATTCATTAAGCTATTAATTGGAATACCGAATCCTTTAGCAATGTTCCAGTATGTTTCACCATATTGAATTTTGTGAGTTGTTGCTGCCTCTGCTTGATTTGTTAAAGTAAATGCTGAAATTATAAACATTAATCCAGCGGCTACTAATAGTTTTTTAAGTTTATTCATCTGATCAATTCCTCCTAGTAGTCGTTTGTTAATCTACTATTAGGCTATCAGATGTAATATTTCTGTTCATCATCCAAAATTCGGTAATCTCTTTTAAATACTATTTCCCCTTGCTATAAAACAATTAAGCTCCTACTAGTTAAAATTTCCCATCCCAATATATTCTCCAAAAATATTTATTAGAGGGAAAAATATCCTTATTTATTACAAATGGTTGCAATTCAGTAACAAAGCTCAAAAAAAGGCACTTGCCCCAGGATATGTCAGGACAAGCACCTTGTTTAATTCTCACGTTTTTTCAATAACATAATACTATATAGTAGGATTGAAATAAACACAGAAAATGCAGAGGTTAAATAAATGCTATCATAGCCATATGTATGACTGATTAAACCAAACATCATCGCCCCGATTCCTATTCCCAAATCAAAAAAGGAGAAAAAGGTTGCGTTTGCCATTCCTTTCCAGGTGCATGGGAGCCTGATTTACAGACCATGCTTGCAGCGCAGGCTGAATCGTACCAAAACCAAGACCGTAAAGAACAGCTGCACTGTAAAGAACGATACTATTTGGAAGCCAAGCTAACAGAAGCATTGCACCCATGATTAAAATGGTGCCAGGAATAAATACCGATTGATGACCTTTTCGATCATATAATTGACCAGCAAAAGACCGACTTAGCATCAAGGCCATCGCATAAATAAGGAAGTACCATTGAATCCCTTCAATGTTTTTTTGAACTGTGTAAAGTGGAAGGAAGGTTGCAATTCCACCAAAGGTTACTGTATTAAAAAACAATAAGAATGATGGCGGGAGCGCACTTTTTTCAAATAAATCAAATTTACGAGTGCCTGATGTTTGTTTAGTTTGTTTGAGTTGACCCACCTTCTCGGCTTTTTTAAATGTAATCCTTGAAGCTAATAGATAAGCCGCTAGCCCTAATCCTGCACAAATAAAAAACAACTGCTTAAAGGTAATCACGCCAACGAGTGCCAATCCTAACGATGGACCAAAGGCCATGGCCATATTTCCAGAGAGACCATAAAAGCCCATTCCCTCTCCACGTCTGTTGGATGGAATCAAATCCGTAGCAATCGTACCTGGAGGCAGTTGTCGAAAATCCCCAGCCAATACCTTGAATAATCCGAAGTATAACAAGAAACATAATCCCCGTTGCAAAACCATATGAACCGACTGAGACGACAAAAATTGCCAGACCACTTAAGTAGACGATCCCTCTTCCCTTCGATTCTAAAGCATGACCTGCAAAAGGCCGTAATAATAGGGCAGAAAAGGTGAATACCCCAACAACGAAGCCAATCATGGAATCATTGCCGCCAAGCTCTTCTACAAACAGAGGAATAGTGGGCAATGTCATTTGGAATCCCAAAAATATAAAAAAGTTAGCCACACATATTAATATGAAATCTTTCGTCCAAATTTTTTCTTTATCCTTTTTAAGGAATTCTTTTTGACTCCTTAACTGTTGATTCATAATTGTCCTTCTCTCTATTTTGTATTACATGATACCCCCTATTTTAACCTATAATATTTCGGTTTACTAATGATAATACCCCTTAAAAAGTATAATATTTCCAACATTAATAAATACTAATCTTAAAAGGCGAGGTGAGATTATGGGTTTGCTTGATGCCTATCATCAATGGAAAGAGGCTCGGTACGAAAATCATCTGTCAAATATGGAGTCCCAAAATAAATGTCCAGATTGCAATGGTAAAGGATTCCACACCTACCCAGTCAATGAATTTGTGTATTATTCCAATCCTTATGATTGTCCTGGCTGTAACGGCAGCGGTCTTTATACCGACTGGAATCAACTAAAATAAACATCACGTTTTAACACAGCAAAGTGGTGAGGGACAGTCCCCCACCACTTTACTGTGTTAAAATTCTTTGCCAGAATTTACTGTTGAGAGTAAAATGAATGGAATAGGCGATGAGCCTACGAAATTATCAAAAGAAGGTTTGGAGATCGCATATGCATTTGATTCATTCATGTCGAGAAGCGATTGTTCGCTTTTGGAAAAAAAAACACCTGACTCAAATTTTCTTATTGCTCATGTTAGTCGTTGTGTTAGTGACGATATCATTTTTTGCGATAATGGCGAGTCGGGCAAATGTACAGACATTGAAGGACGGCTTAAGTCAATCGACCATTATTTATGATAAGGACGGCGAGCAAGCGAGTACTTTATCGACCAATCGGACGAAAGGGGTTACGGTAGAGCAGCTCCCAAATCATGTAAAAAATGCAGTAGTCGCCATTGAGGATGAACGCTTCTACGAGCATCATGGATTTGATATTAAGGGGATTGCCCGTGCCTTTTTTAAAAATTTATTTTCACTTGAGATCACTGGTGGCGGAAGCACCCTCACCCAGCAGTTAACGAAAAACGCCCTGCTGTCACCCGAACAAACATATAAGCGAAAATTAGAAGAGTTATTTCTTGCAATTGAAATAGAAAACCACTATGAGAAGGACGAAATTCTGCAAATGTATTTAAACCAAGTCTACTTTGGAAGTGGTGCATGGGGAATTGGATCTGCCTCAAAGAAATATTTTAACAAACCTATTGAGCAGGTTTCAATCAGCGAAGCAGCCCTGCTGGCAGGACTTCTACAATCACCATCTGCTCTTGATCCTTATCAACACTACGATCGGGCGATGAATCGCCGAAACACCGTTCTTGGTAAAATGAAAGAATTAGGAATGATTTCAAACTCTGAATACAAAACAGCCAAAAAAGAACAGATCAAACTGGAAGATGGTGGCGGGAGCTTTATCGAGCGCACCTATCCTTATTATGTAGATTCTGTATTAGATGAAGCCATCTCAGAATACGGACTTACCCAAGATGAAATTTTCACAAGGGGCTATCGCATTTATACAGAAATGGATCAAAATTTACAGAGTGCCTTGGAAAAGGTTTATGCCCAAAATGGATTGTTTCCTAGGAGCATGGACTCTTCCGTCCTTGTGCAAAGTGGTGGAATTCTGATTGATCCGCATACTGGCGGAATTCGTGCCGTAGTTGGCGGTCGCGGAGACTATGTCTTCCGCGGCTTCAATCGAGCAACACAATTAAAGGCTCAGCCCAGGTTCGACCTTAAAACCGCTGGCCGTTTATACCCCAGCGCTCGAGCAAGGCTATGAAACGACTTCTATGCTGATTGACCAACAAATGACTTTTGGCAGTTATGCGCCGGAAAACGCCTCAAAAACGTATCAAGGTGAAATCCCAATGTATAAAGCGGTCGAAAATTCGGTGAATCTTCCTGCCGTTTGGCTTTTAGATAAAATTGGACTGAAAAAAGGACTGGATTCACTGAAACGATTTGGCATCCCGTATGATGAAAAGGATGAACACTTAGCCATTGCCTTAGGTGGAATGCACCAAGGGGTTTCACCACAGCAATTAGCAGAAGCCTATTCTGTTTTCGCCAATGAAGGAAAACGGACAGAAAGTCACTTTATTACGAAAATCGTAGGACCTACAGGAACCGTCATCGCCGAAAGTAAGCCAAAAACAAAAAGAGTGACCTCAAAACAGGTTTCAGATAAGATGACCTCTATGCTTCTTAATGTGGTCGAAACTGGAACGGGGCAGCGAACCAAGCTTGATAATGTTCAAATTGCTGGAAAGACAGGCTCAACCCAGCTCCCATATGCTGATCTTAATGGGACAAAGGATCAATGGTTCGTCGGGCTTACAGCTAATTTAGTTGGGGCCGTATGGCTTGGTTATGATTTAACCGACCAGGAAGCATTATTTACCGAATAGCAGCTCTGAAACCGTCGTTCCAATTTTCCGATCGATTATGGAGGGGACACTACCCTTTTATGAACCAGGTGAGTTTAATACAGAATCGGTCAATAGCGAGCTTGCCCAAAAGGAGCAGACTGCAAAGGTCATTAAAGAAAAAACAGAACAAGTAAAGAAAAAGGCGCAGGAAATCGAAGAGCTTATTGTCGAGGAAAGTCCTAAATGGAAGGAAAACTTTAAAAAGGGACTTGATATACTGCAAAGCATTGGCGAGAATGTCTTTAATAAAATCAGCACAATGATTGATTAATTGCCTTTCTTTCTCCCTTCACGCGAATATTGCATATAAAGTAGTCCGTGAATTTTCAACGGACTACTTTTTTTGTTCCTTCTTCAGTTTTTCAACCTCGGTGATAAAGCTATCCGTTCTTACCCCTGCCCTTCTTAAGAAAAAGTTAGAGTTTACGGTAATAGATGCCCTTGCGAATTGCTGATCCCAGTCATCGATTTTTTTAAAGATTTTATGTTGCTTGCGGTTCAAGTAAACTCCAAAGCCAAACACATCGGACCTGTAATCCTGTTGAATCGTTTCAATGGTTTTTGCAATGGACGTCTCTATATAGTTATTTAACTCATTTTGATATTTTTTATAAATTTTCGTATCTGTCAGTTTATCAGAACATTGTGTTCCAATAAGCTTTGCTTCTCCATTAATCTTTACATTCCCTTTAATATTTCCTTTGATAGAATTTGCAGTTAAATTGGAGGAACTTGAAACGATTTGAATATCATTGTAAAGCTTATTTCCGCTTTCATCCTTTCCACAGGCAACTGTAATATTCGTTTTTTTCAAATCCTGCGTCCATAGATAATTACGCGTATCTTCAACTGTTAGAATACCGACTAATTGATCTATTTTAAAAATCGCCAATCCTTTAACAATAACAAGTGCATCAAGTTGATCTTTTTTATTATTTTCAACCGATTCTCCTTTTTCTGGTTTACCCTTAATCGTAACAACTGCGCAAACAGGATTTCTTCCACCTTCAGTTAAGGCAATAATAAAATCTGTCAGGCGAACGTTCGGATCTCCTCCCCAATCCTCAAGAAAGGAATTTAACTGAGCATGAATTTTTAATGTTGGATCTCTTTGCACCGGAAAAGTCATTTTCAATATATCTGATGCTTTTGCATCATCGGCAATTAAAATATTAAAGTCATTCCGAAATTCTCCACTTCGTTCTAGATAATCAAGAAAACCAAGAATCCCCTCTTCAGCGACCTGCTTATCAATGACCAACACACGTGTATGTGAATAAATCAATCTTCGCGACAAACCGACATTCATTTTTTTTGCCAACTCTGAAATGGAGTTCCCTTCCAATCGGTAGGTGGTATTAGCCGTGTTTCCCATCTGACTCGTTTTTGAGAGTTCAGAGGAATTAACTGTACTAACCGTTAAACTATATTTTTCCTTTTCTCCTTTTTCAACAGCAAGACCTGTTACGATTGATATATCGTTTAATTCAATAATATCCCAGCAGCCGCTGAGTAGAAAAACAAACAATAAGGACACATACCGTGCTCTTCTCATCCCCTCCCCCCTTTTGCGGTGGCTTAGGCTTTGAGACCTTCCCTTTATTAAAGGTTTTACTATTTAAATAGGAAGGCTTACGCAGGTCAGCCCAGCTTGGAACCCGGAAGAACACCTCTCCTTGGTCTTCCACTATAAAGGGAGCAACCGGCGCTAAATAGGGCACTCCAAACGAGCGAAGACTGACAAGATGTGCAACCATAAGGATTAATGATAAAAGGACACCATACAGTCCCAATGCTGCAGCTGCCAATATAAATGCAAATCGCAATAATCGGGTCGGAGTTGAGAAATTGTAAATCGGCGAAACAAACGATGCGATCGCTGTAAACGCCACAACAATGACGAGTACGTTTGAGACTAAACCTGCTTCCACCACGGCTTGGCCAAGGACTAGTGCACCGACAATCGATACCGTTTGTCCGACCGCTCTAGGCATCCTAACTCCCGCTTCCCTTAGTACCTCAAAGGTAAATTCCATCAACACGATTTCAATTACAGCCGGAAACGGAACTCCCTGTCTTTGCGCTTGAACACTAATAAGCAACTCAGTCGGAATGAGCTCATGGTGAAAGGTTACAAGTGCAACATATAAGGAAGGGAAGACCATTGCCACCATAAATGAAACATAGCGAACAAGCCGCATAAAGGTACCAATTAAAAATGAATGATAATAATCCTCGGGACTTTGGAAAAAATCGGTTAACACGGTTGGGGCCAAAAGAACAAACGGGCTGCCATCCACTAATATGGCAACTTTCCCCTCGATTATACCGGCAGCCACCACATCAGGTCTTTCTGTATTAAAGATTAGCGGAAAGGTTGTGAACGTTTCATCAGCTATCGCCTCATCAAGATTTCCAGAGTCAAAAAGAGCTGTTAAATTGACGTCTTGTATTCTTCTTCTTACTTCATTTAAAACGCCTTCGTCGACGACTCCATTCATATAGCTAATCGCAACAGCCGTTCTGGATTCTGTCCCAACTACAAATTCCTCAAACTGCAGTCTCGGATTTCTAATCCGCCTTCGAATTAATGTCATTCCCACTTGAAGCGATTCATTAAAGCTATCCTTCGGACCACGAATAACCGTTTGTGTTGTTGGTTCAGATATAGAACGGTAATCCGTGTTGCTAAGCGAGAATAAATAAGCTTGACTATTACGATTAACCAAAATAAGAACATAGCCATTTAGTAAATCCACTGTAATTTGACGAACGTCTTCACGTGCTTGATAGGACAAGCCTGAAAAGATTTTTTGGCGAACCATTTCCATATCGTTCCAATCCATGAACTGATATTCATGTTGATTTAGCTGAGCTAATGGCTGAAGAATGACGCTATTCACTTCATTTATATCGACCATGCTTTTTAAATAAACAACGATCCCCTTGTTATCAACTATTTGAATAATTTGGATTTCTAAATCACTGGTGTTTCCAAAAATCGCTTTTAGCTTTTCGATATTCTCATCCAGATCGGAAGAAGTTCTTGTATCATCCATATTTACCTGTTCCTGTCCCCATTGCTTTGCTTGTGGGTAGGATTTTTTAAGTTTATTCTTAAAAAATCTCACTGTTCTTTCCCCCTTTTTTTCTTTTAAGCCATATTCCAATAAAGAGCAACAGGACCGGAATCAAGAAATCAAATAAAATTTGAATACTGTATATTTTTTTACCGAACTCAACGTATTCCAAATACGAATTGGCAGGTAACAAGGCCGAAAATGCGATAATTACAGCTACTGGGAACACAAATGAGCGATATGAACGCTTAAAAAGATGCTCTAATCCTTTTAACCCTGCGTAAAAAAAGATAGAAGCCCTGACTAAAATCCCTAACAGCATGATAAAGACAATCAACAAATCAATCCGTTCCACGAAATTTAACAGCTTCACTTCGTTGGCAGCAGAAAGCAATGGATAGCTAGTCCTCTCTTTGATCGGACCTAGCGTCATAGTTTGCAGTAATGAGGAATAACAGAGAATCAGTCCGCTTGCAATAACAGCCCAAATTCCCCATTCACTTACTTTTTTCCTTGATTCCATATCTGGAATCAAGACAAGAAAGGCGACAATCTCACCAAATGGCAGGGTCAAATGATAGGGGAAAATAGCCTTTAAAACTGGCTGGATTCCCTCACCTAGGAATGGTTCCAGAAATTGAACAGATAATTCATTGGAAAAAAGCAAACCAATTCCAACAAACAATAAAAACAAAAGACAATAAGGAATAAAGATTTCAGCTGATCGAGCCAACACCTCAATTCCTAAAAATAAAATATAAGCACTCGTTAAGACCATCGTAATCAGGAAAATATGAATCGGTGTTTGCCTAAAAATCGTATTGACCATTAATTCTCCTATATTTCGAATCGAAAGGCCTGCATTGATAAAAAAGTAAAAAATGTAGCCTGCGCAGATTATTGCACCAATTAATTTTCCAAATCCACCCGCAAGCATTTGAAACAAATCCTTTTGTGGATATACGGACATCAGGTAAATAAAAAAATAAAAAATTACTACGCCACCCCAGCTTGCTAACAGAATCGCCAGCCAAGCGTTATTTCTCGCCTCCTGTCCAATATTCAAAATCAATGCACTTCCGATATCAAAAAGGACAATAAGGATAAATAATTGTAATCTAGATATTGTCTCTTTATGGACTGGTTTCATATTCTCACCCATTCCTGCAGATCATTGCTTCATTTGTTTTTGTTTCCACCACAAGATTGGAAAAATTACAAAAGGAATTCCTATTTGCAGTGGCATATGGAAATAAAAAGGAATGATTTTTAACCCCTCCTGAAGATGCTCTGCATAATTTTCGCTAATAAAAATAGAGAGAAAGGCTATCTGAACGGACATTGGCCAGATAAGGTTACGAAATGGAATATGAAAGATGTGCTCCATTCCTTTTAACCCTCCATAAAAAAAAAGCGAAACCTTGACTACAATCCCAAACATCACTGTAAACACAATGAGTAAATCCACTCGCTCAATAAAGTTTAATAATGAAATTTCACGCGCTGCTGTTAGCAGGGAAAACTAGCGCGATCCCTGATTGAAACCCCAAGTGTGCAAATTTGAATAATCGTAGTGTAAACAAGAGTCATCCCACCTACACCAACGGCGCACAATAGAATCCTGTTGGTCTTTTTTTTAAATGTCATGCTGGAAAACAGCATCGTAAAAACAATTAATTCTCCAAACGGAAAACCAAGAATGTCAGGAAAAATGGTTTTTACCACGGGCATGATGCCATTGCCTAATACTGGTTCAAGAAAAGAAATATCCAACTCGCCCGAAGCCCAAATGCCTATTCCGATAAAAAGTAAAAAGAACAGAATATAGGGAATAAAGATTTCTGATGACCTTGCCAGAACCTCCATTCCTTTTCTCAATATGAAAGCGACCACAAGCATTAATAAAATGTCAACCACTTCAAGTGGCGTAGCCTTGTAAATCGTCGTGACCATAAGTTCTCCAAAATCGCGTAACACCCTCGCAGCAATATAAAAAAAATAGAAAATATAAACGATGGCTAACGCTCTACCAACCCATTTACCAAAGCATAGGTCAAATAGAGTAAAGAGGTTCGTCTCGTTCGACATTTCCATCAGAAAGAGATAATAGCGAAAAAGAAGGATGCCGAAAAAAGTGGCGATTAAGATGGCAATCCAGGCATCCTGCTTCGCCTCACCGCCGATCCCGATAACAACGGCTGACCCAGTGATGAAAATAAAAATCAAAATACTAGCCTGAAGAATCGATATCGATTCAATTTTGTTATTATCCATTGCTAATACCAGTTGCTTGCTTTTTTTTGCGCTCTTTGACATCCATAATGATGCAAAGGATGAACCCAAATAACAATGCCGCTAAAACCCATGTCCGCTGTGTACCATCCTGTAACATCATGATGATAAAATACATATCCTCTATAGACTTATGAAGAAGGTAGTAATCAATCAAAAAAACACCACTAACCATGAGCACCAGAACAAAAATATAAGCCAAAGAAATCATTATCGACACACCCTAGAAGAGTAATTCCTTATTTTAAGAACAGTTTCAAACATAACTGTTTTCCATTAAACTTCTAACTAATTTTCGGTTATTATGTGTAATTTTGGAAATATGTATTCAATCATTACCAATTACTTCTTTCTAACCATTCCATAAAAAAAAGGATGAATTTCTGTAGAAATTCATCCTTCAACCTACTATTAAATAATGATTTGATTTCGTATTTCTTTCGCTGCCACCATAAACGACGGCGCATTACTTATCGCTGATATGACTGACACGCCGTCTGCCCCTGCCTCAATCACGGAGGCACAATTTTTATCATTGATTCCACCTATCCCAACAATCGGAATAGTGAAGCCTGCTTTTCGCAGATCCTGAATCAATGTATACCCAGCAGCCTCACGGGCATCCTCCTTTGTAGTGGTTGGAAATACTGGGCCTATCCCTAAATAATCGGCTCCTTGGGCGATTGCAAGTTCTGCCTCACGGGTACTATGTGCAGATACACCGAGGATTTTATTGCCGATACGCTGCCGAACACTTTCAACAGATTCATCATCCTGTCCAACATGGACACCGTCTGCATCTAGTAAAAGCGCCAAATCGACATCATCATTAACGAGAAACGGAACAGAAAATTCTCGACAAATTTGCTGGAGTTCTTTGGCCAACTCTAGTTTTTCCAAGCCTAAACGTGCTCCTGTGCCTTTTTCTCGAAATTGAAACAGCGTTACTCCGCCTGCTATCGCTTCCGCTAGCACTTCAGCAGGATTTTTATAACAGTTATTGCCTCCAACGATAAAATACACCTGCAGTAGCTTTCGAATCTTTTCCGAATTAATTCTTGTCACTTGTAATCAACAACTCCTTACAATATTCTTACCCGTTGACCTCAACTCTCCGCCCATATGCCCAATGGTTTGTTGGCCCATGACCTGAACCAATATGGAGGTCGTCTTCTATCGCTGCCTGAATAAATTGTTTTGCAATCGTCACAGCATCCTTAATATTTCTGCCTTGCGCTAATTGCGCTGTAATGGCTGCTGAAAATGTGCACCCTGTACCATGAGTATTTTTCGTCTGGATTCTTTTACTAGTAAAATAGGAAAATTCTTTTCCATCGTATAACAAATCAACGGCCTCGTCGGAGTCATCATCATGACCTCCCTTAAGTACCACATTCTTAGCTCCTAGCTCGACAAGCTTAATTGCCGCTTCTTTTTTCTGTTCAAGAGATTTGATACTCAATCCCGTAATCACTTCCGCCTCCAGGAATGTTTGGTGTAACAACCATCGCAAGTGGAAGCAGGTACTCTTTCAATGCGGTAATCGCTTCTGCTTGAAGTAAAGAAGCTCCTCCCTTTGCAATCATGACGGGATCGACTACTACATTCTTCCAGCCGTAGTAGCTAATTTTTTCAGAAACTGCCTTGATAATTTCGGCGTTAAAAAGCATTCCAGTTTTGAGGGCATCTGTCCCCATATCTTCACCAATCGCTTTAATTTGTTGTATGACAGCATCTGCTGTTAAGGGATAGACTCCGTGTACACCTAGTGTATTTTGAGCTGTTACGGCTGTAAGGGCAGACATCCCAAATACCCCCAACTCCTGAAAGGTTTTTAAATCGGCTTGTATTCCAGCGCCGCCACCGCTATCCGAGCCTGCAATTGTTAATGCTTTTCTGACCATATCCCACACCATCCTTAAGAAATTTTTTCAACTCGACCATATTGAATGACATCTTCTGCAGAGATCCTGTTTAATTGGTTTAAAAATTCAATTTGAAAGCTTCCTGGTCCAAGCTCCGCTGTTGTCAACGCAGCAAGCTCAGCAGCAATACCATAAACCGTTAATGCTGAAGCGCATGCTTCGGCTACGTTCTGTTCAACTGCAACAAAAGCAGCAATAACGGACGTTAATAGACAGCCCGTTCCAGTTACTTTCGTTAAAATGGAATGCCCGTTTCGAACGACAATCGTGTCAGTACCATTTGAAACAAAATCTTCCTTTCCCGTCGCGACGACAACTGTGTTTAGTTTTTTCGCTGTTGAAATGACTAAATCCAATACATCACCTTGTGATTCTCCGGCATCAACACCCTTGACAGTCCAATTTTCACCTGCGACATTGGCAATTTCAGCTGCATTTCCTCGAATTACGGCAAATTGAATATTTTCCAAAAGGCTTCGGGCGGTTTCTGTTCTGAATGGAGTCGCGCCTGCTCCGACTGGATCAAGCATGACAGGTACCATGTGCTCGTTTGCTGATTTACCAGCAAGGTGCATCGCCTCAACCGTTCTTTCATTTAGCGTTCCAATATTGATAACAAGGGCACTAGCGATTTTCGCCATGTCCGCAACTTCTTTTCGGCTATCAGCCATCACTGGCGAGGCTCCGAGTGCTAATAAGCCATTTGCCGTAAAATTAGTAACAACAACATTTGTAATATTGTGGATAAGCGGATTTTTTTCACGAACCCGCTGCAACAACATAGCAATTTTTTCATTATTCATATTCGATTTCCCCTTTTTTAAAAAATAGGTTTAGTAAAAGCGGATTAATTCCACCAAGTTGATTGGAGCGAAAGGTGCGAGACTCCTGCGGGAGCAGCGGGACAGGTGAGACCCCACAGGCGCTTTGCGCCGAGGAGGCTCACCGCCCGCCCCGCTGGGTCGCTGAGCACCTGGAGCGGAAATCAACAGACAAATTTAACCCAGCAAAAAAATAAAAGCCAGATCCCGATGGACCTGGCTTTTGTAAGTGAAAGAATGACGTATACGCTTTTCACTACTTTCCTACGCTGGTATCACCCAGATCAGGTCCAAAGGGTTTAAAAACACAAAGGTTTCTCTCTCAGCCCAATTCGGGCACCCCTAGTAGTTCCATATGATATTTTCTTACAAAAATATCATAGCTTTTAAAAGATAGACTGTAAAGAATTATCTGTCCATTCAAAAATTTTACCGTGTTGTTTCACTATTTACTGTATGAAATTTAAGCCCCTAGCTCATGTTCCTTAAAAATTTCATCGATTTTTGCCAACGCTTGAATTGCGTCTGCTCCTTGAGCGGTAATTTTGATCGTTGCTCCTTCAGGAATTCCGAGTGACATGACACCCATAATGGACTTTAAATTTACCGTTTTTTCTTTGTATTGAAGTGAAATTTCTGATTGATATGGAGCAATCGCACTGACTAGAATCGTTGCCGGCCGAGCATGTACACCAGCATGACTTGTGATTGTATAGTTTTTTTCTAACATTGATATTCCCCCTTATTTGAAAAATTATTATTTTACTAATTCACAAACTTTCGCCACTACATTATCTACTGTGAATCCAAATTCTTCGATTAGTTTGTTGCCTGGTGCAGATGCTCCGAAAGTATCGATGCCAAGAATACTTCCTTCAAAGCCAACATAACGATGCCAGCCAAATGAAGCACCCATTTCAATTGCCAAGCGTTTCGTAATACTACGAGGTAAAACAGATTCTTTGTAGTCTGCTGATTGCGCTTCGAAACGATCCCATGATGGCATGCTGACAACAGATACGAAAATGCCCTTTTCTTCAAGTGCTGCTTGTGCCTTAACAGCTAATTCAACTTCAGAGCCTGTTGCGATTAGAATCGCATCTGCGTTTTCTTTTTTCGCTGCAGAAAGCACGTAGGCTCCTTTAGAAACCTTTTCGTAAGTATCTTCTGCTGCACCCTCAAGCACTGCTAAATCCTGTCTTGATAAGACAAGCGCTGTTGGTGTATCTGTTGATTCAATTGCTAGTCTCCAAGCTGCTGTTGATTCATTTCCATCAGCAGGACGAATTACAGAAAGACCTGGCATAGTACGTAATGCTGCTAAATGCTCGATTGGCTCATGTGTTGGGCCGTCTTCTCCTACTGCAATACTGTCATGGGTCAGCACGTAAGTTACAGGTAATTTCATAAGTGCTGCTAAACGAATGGCTGGGCGAAGGTAATCAGAGAATACGAAGAAGGTTCCACCAAAGGTTTTTAATCCGCCATGAAGAGCAATCCCGTTCATTGTGGCACCCATCGCAAATTCACGAACACCGAACCAAATATTTTTTCCGCTATAATCGGATTTACCGAAATCAGCTTTATTTTTCATATACGTTTTATTGGAACAAGCAAGGTCAGCAGATCCACCAAAGAAGGCTGGAACAGCTTCCGCAATCGCATTAATCGCATCACTTGAAGATGTACGAGTAGCAACTTTCTTCCCTACCTCGTAAGTTGGTAATTGCTGTTCCCAGTTTTCAGGAAGCTTTCCTGCAATCGCCGCTTCTAGTTCACTTGCAAGCTCAGGGTAGGCTTGTTTATATTGCGAGAATAATTCATTCCAATCTGCTTCTACCTTTTCACCGGCAACTTTTACTGCTGCTTCGAAATGCGCATAGACATCCTGTGGAACATAGAAGCTTTCTTCGAATTCCCAGCCATATGCTTGCTTAGTTAATGCAGCTTCCTTCGCTCCTAGTGGAGAGCCGTGTGAATCTGATTTACCGCTTTTGTTTGGTGAACCAAAACCAATAGTAGTTTTAATTTCAATCAAGGTTGGACGTGTTGTATCGGCTTTTGCTTCCTCAATTGCTTTGGAAATTTCCGCAATGCTATTTCCATCTTCAACACGAAGAACCTGCCAGCCATATGCCTTATAACGCGCTTCTACGCTTTCAGAGAAGGCTAGGTTTAATTCTCCATCTAGTGAAATATCATTTGAATCATATAAAACTACTAATCTTCCTAAGCCTAAATGACCTGCAAGTGAGGAGGCTTCTGCTGAAACCCCTTCCATTAAATCGCCATCACCACAAATAGCATATGTAAAATGATCAATTACATTTAGTGATTCACGGTTATATTTAGCAGCTAAATGTCTTTCAGCCATTGCCATTCCGACTGCAGTCGAAATCCCTTGACCAAGTGGTCCAGTTGTAGCATCAACACCTGATGTATGGCCGAATTCAGGATGTCCCGGCGTTTTGCTTTCCCATTGTCTAAATGACTTAATGTCATCCATTGTTACTTCATAACCTGATAAATGCAAAAGACTATACAAAAGCATAGAACCGTGGCCTGCAGACAATACAAAACGATCCAGGTTAAACCAGGTTGGATTGCTTGGGTTATGGTGCATAAATTGCGTCCATAATGTATAGGCCATTGGAGCAGCGCCCATTGGCATTCCTGGATGACCAGAATTTGATTTTTCGATTGCATCAATTGATAATGTTCGAATGGTCATAATAGCTAATTCTTCTACGTTCTTTATTGTCATAACTGTTTCCACTATAAAACACTCCTAAAATTTTTTGTTGGTGTTGGTGGTGAAACTCTATTTCTATTAATCAATGCAAGAGCCTATTGACCCTGCAAAATGCTTAAACAATATTGCCCAGTTCTTGGTAGGCGACTTCATTACTCATAATGAGTAATTGCCCAGAATCCATCCCAAATTTTAACCAGAGAATGATTTGCTCTGCTAGTTTACTAGCTAGAATACGATCAATTGCTGTCGGGTATGACCCCATACATAATGCTTCATCGACCACGGATGCCTTCCAATCAACTTCTAATCTAGAAAGGACGTTTTCCTTAAGCCACTCTGGACTAATCGCTTCATTGAAAAATAGAATCGATGAAGTTCTCAATTCTGAGAAGTTCATTTGAATCGTTTCACATAATTTGTGTAATTGGTTTTCTGTAAAGCGTTTTGAAACATAATAGCCTTCGGTTGCTAATGCTAGATCTTCAAGCATATGATCAGGCGCCATTCCTGGTACACCTACTCCAAATAATCTTGGATGATCATATTTAACAGAATGAATCGTATCCTGGATTTTTAGGGCCCCCTCGACAATCGAATTCATTGCCGTATCATATCCTAAGGATACGTCAGAGCCTGGAATATCGTTTAAGATTGAAACAGGTACAAATAACAATCTTGGTCGCTTCGCCTGCAACATCCAGTCATCTACTACTGCTTTTGTTTCTGCTGTACCAATCACAATGACGGCATCATAATCCTTCATCGTCTCAGGCAGCAAAGAATGACCTGAAACTAAAGATGCTTTTATTAAAAGCTTTGTTGATCCATTCTCTTTATCAGCAATTATTGGGTGAACATTCACTACTTGGTCTCGTTCGACCTCAATGCCAAAGAAGAGCTGATCCTTGGTTGCTTCAGAAATGACCTTATTAATCAACTGTTTTAACCCTGCTGGGTAAATTCCGAAAACCACAAGACCAATTTTCATAACAGATTCATCCTTTTCTTCTATTCGTCTCAGACTAGTCTAGCAAGTTTACTTATCGCTAGAGAAGGCCGGGAATAATTTTCGAACTCTTTCAACCTTTTGTTCGTAGGTACCCTCTTTTTCATTAAAAAGGGCTGACGTTCCTACAACATAAATATTGGCTCCTCTTTCTACTAATAGAGGAATCGTTTCCTTATTAATACAACCATCCACTTCAATTAATGGCCTATTACTTTCTGGAAGTGTAGCCAACACTTTATTCAAATCATCCATTTTCTTTAATACATCGTAATTAAATTTTTGTCCTGCAAAGCCAGGATTAACAGTCATCATTAAGATCATATCAACCTTGGAGAGGTATGGAATAATTAATTCAATCGGACTTTGCGGGCTTAAGGCTAAGGCTGGTTTAATGCCCTTTTCCTTAATTTTTTCAATATCTCGTTCTATATTTTGACTTGCTTCAACGTGGAAGGAAATGTATTCTGGTTGAATGTATGAATACATATCAATATATTTTGACGGATCTTCTGTTGCTAAGTGTATATCAAGCGGAATGGTGGTACCATTTTTGATTTGTTCTAAAACATATGGACCCATTGCTAAGTTGTGAACAAACCTTCCATCCATAACATCACAATGGAGCAGTTCCACTTTAGCATCCTCTAATTCTTTCAATTCTTTTGCGAGCTGTAATTGATTCGCACACATAATCGAAGCTGCAATCGAATGCATATTGGTCCCCTCCTATGTGTTTTTCTAAATAGAAATCGTTCGTCTTTTTTCAATTTCAGTCACTTGATCAATTCTTTCTTGGTGACGACCACCCTGGAAACCTGCATTCAACCAAGTATCGACGATTAATAACGCAAGGCCTTCGCCAACTACTCGTTCACCCAAACAGAGGACGTTACTATTATTATGCTCTCTCGTCGCCTGTGCAGAGAAGGTATCGCTTACAACAGCCGCCCGAACTCCGTCAATTTTATTGGCGGCAATTGACATGCCAATTCCAGTCCCACAACACAATATCCCTAAGTCGCTAGTACCCGAAGTTACTGCATGCCCAACCTTTGTTGCATAAACAGGGAAATTCACACTATCTTTGCTATAGGTACCATAATCCTCAACTTCAATATTTTTTTGCTCAAGGTGTTTTTTGATTGCTTCTTTTAACTGAAATCCACCATGATCACAACCAATTGCAAGTTTCATATTATTCACCCTTTCTATTCTGCTTGTGATGTCTTTTCATGTCCTAATAGTATCATCTAAAAACTGGATAAAGAATGCGGTTTCATCCCATTTCATGTCATGATCATTGTAGTTTAAAGTGATGAAAAAACTCCTATGATCATTGCATACTGGGTAGTTCAATTAATAAAAATTTGCACAGATGTCACAGAACTCAACATATTATTATTAACATTACATTTGTTCCACTTTAAATCATTTGTCATGATTCCTCTTTTAGTTTATTGCCCAATGAAAGTGCTGTCAACACAGAAAATTAAATATTTTCTGTTACTCATGCTCAAATCAACCTTATTTATACGTTTTTTTGGAAGCGTTTTCAAAATATTCAGACATAAAAACCCGCAATCTCGTTTAGGAGTTTGCGGGTTGCAAGCTTTTAAGATTCGACGATAACCTTAATTTCGTTCCCTGCCATAACAGCTTCAAACCCTTGACGCCATTCGTCTAGTGGAACGGTTTTTGTAATCATTTTTTCTGTATCAATCTTGTTATTTTTTAGTAGATCAAGAGCGATTAACCAAGAACTTGGCTTTTGTGAACGAGATCCAACATAGGAAATTTCACGTTGAATGATTGACTCTTGGTCAATAGCGTTGCATTTATTTCCGAATAAACCAACCTGTACAAAGGTACCTTTTTTCTTCATTAACGGTAAACCGCTGTTTACAGCTGGTACAGCCCCAGAGCATTCGAAGATTTTATCGACTCCATAGCCATCTGTATGAGAAAGGACGATTTCCTTTAAATCCTCTTGCAGCGTATCAACAATCACATCAGCGCCCAATTCTTTCGCTAACTCTAATCGTTTTTGATCCTTTGTAATCCCAGCCATAATAACAAAAGCACCTTGTGCCTTCACTACTTGAAGCTGCAGCAACCCTATCGGACCAGGTCCAAAGATTAATACCTTTTCCTTAGCGGTAACGGTTGTCTTTTCTAACGCAGCATGTACACAACAAGCTAATGGTTCAGTGAACGCAGCAGCCTTTAGGCTTACTTCTTCTGGGAGCACGTGAACACTTTCTTCACGGGAAATAACAAATTCTGCGAAACTACCATTTACTTGAGTACCAAGACCTTTACGATTTGGACATAAATTGTAGTCACCTTCTTGACAATACTCACAAGTTCCACAAGTAGTGAAAGTTGTTTGACTTGTAACGCGATCGCCAACCTTCACATTTTTAACATTTGGACCAATCTCAACAACAACCCCAGAAAACTCGTGCCCAAGAACAACAGGAAGAGTTGGATTGCTGTAATCACCCTTAAATGTATGAATATCTGATCCACAAATCCCTGTATAAGCTACTTTTATTTTCACTTTATCATCATAGACATTAGGTTCTTCGATATTGACCAATGACATGTTGTCATATCCGACTTCTTGCTTCATTACTGCTTTCATCTCTATTTACACCTCATTTGGAATAATCAAAACTTTGTTGTAAGATTCTTCACGATTAATCATGACGTTAAAGGCTTTTTGAGTATCCTGTAACTCGAATCGATGGGAAATAAGTTCTTTTAGCTTGATTTTTCCTTTATTGATAAAATCAATGCTTGTTTTCCATTCTTCGCCTGGGAATGGTGCGGAATAGGAATTCCAGAAGCCTTTTAGCGTTAATTCTCTTCTAAAGATGCTTTCAAATGCTCTTTCATGAAGCGTAACATCCGCATAAGCTATTCCTAAGTAACCAACCTTGCCTTTTTTGCGAGTGACAAGTAAGCATTGTTCTTGAGTAATTTTTGAACCGGCACATTCAAGCGCAATATCTACACCTAAGCCATTTGTGTATTCTTTAATTTTTTCTTCTAGATTTTCATGAAGTGGATTAATGGTTCTTTCGCACCCCATTGC